>NZ_JBFTLD010000171.1:0-13979 GCF_056396265.1 Allobosea sp. 05T422_2
GGTTTGACCACCGTTGGACAAGCGGGTGCGGATGTCGGCATGCCGGCCCAGGCAGCGACGATCGCCAGCGCTCTGAAAACTCAGGGATATGCCACCGGCCAGTTCGGAAAGAACCATCTGGGCGACCTGAACAAGTTCCTGCCGACATTGCACGGCTTCGACGAGTTCTTCGGCTACCTCTACCACCTCGACGCGATGTCCGATCCGTTCTGGTATTCGTTCCCGGACGAGCAGTCCTATCGCGACAAGGTCGGCCCCCGCAACTTGGTGCATACCTTTGCCACAACCGTGGACGACGCGACCGAGATGCCGCGCTGGGGCAAGGTCGGCAAGCAGAGGATCGTGGACGAGGGACCTCTGGCGCCCTACCCCAACATGGCCAACGTGCCAAACATGCACGACATCACGCCGAAGGCTAAATACGACATGACGACCTTCGACGAAATACTGGTCAAGTCGTCATGTGACTTCATGGACAAGGCCAAGGCTGACAAGAAGCCGTACTTTGTCTGGCACAACACGACGCGCATGCATGTCTGGACCTTCCTGTCGCCGAAATATCAGTCGCTGATGAACAGCAATACCAATTACGGCCTTGAAGAGGCGGGCATGGCGCAGCTCGATGACGGCGTCGGCGCCCTTTTGAAATGCGTGGAGGATTCAGGCCAGGCGGATAACACGATCGTCATCTTCACCACCGACAACGGTGCCGAAGTCTTCACTTGGCCCGATGGCGGGATGACCCCGTTCAAGGGGACCAAGGGAACGGTCATGGAAGGCGGCTTCCGGGCGCCCGCGATCATTCGCTGGCCGGGCAAGGTCAAGTCTGGCACGGTCGAAAACGGGATCTTTTCGGCGCTGGACTGGTTCCCGACGCTCCTGGCTGCGGCCGGCAATAGCGACATCACCGGCCAGCTCCTGAAGGGCGTGGCGTTGGGCGAGAGGACCTACAAGAACCATCTCGACGGCTACAACCAGATCGATCTGCTCCAAGGCAACGGTCCGTCCGCACGGCATGAGTTCTTCTATTTCGGCGGTCCGCAACTCGGCGCCGTTCGGATCGACAACTTCAAGTACCAGTTCTTCCAGCAGCCGCAGGGTTGGCCCGGCGCGAAGGTMACCACCGACATGYCGACCATGGTCAATATCCGCCAGGACCCGTTCGAACGAACCCCGTCGATCGGCGGGCAGAGCCTCAATGACCTGGGTGGCGGCTATATGAACGACTTCTACGCCCGGGAGTTCTGGCGGTTCGTCTCCGTTCAGGACGAAGTCGCCAAACTGGCTCGTACTGCGATTGACTACCCACCGATGCAGGACCCGGCCTCGTTCAATCTGGAAGCCGTAAAACGGCAAATCGATCAGGCGATCAAGAACAAGCCCGGGAACTAAAGCATCGGCCCGAAAGTGGATTGCGGTTTTCGGGGCAAAGCCGACGCAAAGACAAAGGGTTAGATCATCGGACCCGATACGATATCCGGTCCGATGATCCAAGGAAACGCGAAGCAAGTGGCGGGCAGCTCCGAGCGAGCCGCCCGTCTTTTTTGCGGTCGCGGCCGGTAGCCACCGGTGCTGGGCGGATCGCCCGCGCAGATCGGGGATGCCGTGGAGATTGCCCTCGAACATCATCTCGGCCTGGAGATTTGCATCGAAGCCATGCGGCAGACGGGCGAAGCCATGATCGCGCTTCAAGYAGACCAGCCTCGGCGGCCTGGAGTGAACCGGCCGAAGGGCCGAGCCTGATGCCGCGTCAAGTGCTTATCGTGAGGTGCCGGAGGTCCAAGGCAGGGCTGGCTCCAACGAAGGGCTTGCGTCATTTTCCATGCAGTAGCCGGTGCGCCCTCGCGGGGCACGTTCACGCTCAACCAGGATCTGATCGATGCTAGTGGATGACTTCCGTTCGGATACGGTCACACGCCCCGATGAGCGGATGCGGGCTGCCATGGCTACGGCCGAGGTTGGCGACGCCGTCTATGACGACTGCCCGACCACCAGTCGCCTGGAAGCGATGGTCGCCGAGCGATTGGGAAAGGAAGCCGCCCTTTTCTTCCCCACCGGCACGCAAGCGAACCTCGCCGGGCTGATGGCCCATTGCGGCCGCGRCGATGAATATCTCGTTGGCCAGATGGCTCACACCTATCGGCTCGAGGGCGGCGGCGCCGCAGTCCTCGGCTCGATCCAGCCGCAGCCCTTGCCCAACGAGGCTGATGGGACGATCGCGCTGGACGCCATTGCGAACGCGATCAAGCCGGACGACTTTCACTTCGCGGTCACGCGGCTGCTGGCGCTGGAAAACACCTTCAACGGCCTGGTCCTGCCCGACGCCTACCTGCAGGCCGCAACGCACCTCGCCCGCTCGCGCGGGCTTGCGACGCATCTGGACGGCGCCCGACTGATGAATGCCGCGGCGGCGAGCGGTCGGGACGCGGCCTGGATCGCAGCGCAGTTCGACACCCTGTCCCTGTGTCTCTCCAAAGGGCTGGGCGCGCCGGTCGGCTCCGTCCTCGTCGGCCCCAGAGACTTCATCGAAAAGTCCCGCCGGATCAGGAAAATGCTGGGCGGCGGCATGCGTCAGACCGGCGTGCTCGCCGCGGCCGCGATCTACGCCCTGGAGCACAATGTCACGCGGCTTACTGACGATCATCGGCGCGCCGCAGCTCTTGCGACCGTGCTGGCGCGTTTTCCCGAGCTTGGCGCGGGACCGTCACGCACGAACATGGTGTTCATGACCCCCAAGGGACTCGACACCAGCGCTTTCGTCGCCTTTCTGCGCGGTCGCGGCATCGCCGTCGGCGGGCGCTACGGAACGCTGCGTTGGGTGACCCATCTCGATGTGGATGACGCGTCCGTCGCGCGGGTTGCCGAGGCCTGCGAGGTCTTCTTCGACAGGCAAAGCGCGCCTGCCGGCTTGAGAGCTCAGGCCTGAGGGTCAGGCGCCGGTCGCAGGATTGCGGGCGGCGTCAAGCTGACCTGCCACGCAGGGTCGCGATCGACGCTGTCGTCAGCGAACGAGACGAGCCGCATTCCAGGACCATTCGCCCAAAAAGAGACCCGCCATGGCGGCGGGTCCAGATTGGGAGGGTGTGCGACCTTACCGTGAGCGCCTGCCGGTCCGTCTGTGACCGAAGTCACAGAGCCGGCGATTGCCGGGTTGCTTGACCTGCTCGATGCTGATGCGGACGGGTTGCACTTCCTTGCCATGCCGGTGAAGCAGATGCTGCGCATCATCCCTTATGACGCGCCGCTGGGTGTTTGGGTTGGGGCTCTGATCTGCTCTTGCGTGTACTTTCGCGAAGCGGCTGCGCTTTACGTTCTGGCCCTGCGAGAACGGACTTCAAGCTGGATTGGAAGCGACGGCCAAGGTCAGAGCCACCGCGGACGAGACCCCGGCGAGATAGTGGGTGCATGCTCGCGATCCAGGCAAGGCCGGTGCGAAAGGGACAGCCGGCCTAGCTCTTGTTGGCCAGCCTGTCCTCGAGGCGGTCGAGCAACTCGCCCTGAGCGGCCAGGATGCGCAACCGCGCCTCGGGAAGGGGAAACCAGGCCGCCCGGTCGATTTCGGGGAAGCGCTGGATCAGGCCACTGCCGCGCGGCCACTCGATCTCGACAAGGCTGCTGCAACGAACATCCCCCGGTGTCAGGTCGCCCCGCAGCGCGAAGGCCTCGACCACCTTCCCCGCCCTTTGCCGAATGCGCCCAAGCGGCACGAGGGCGCCTGTCGGCGGGATTCCGAGTTCCTCCTCGAATTCGCGCTGCGCCGTTTCGGCCGGGCTCTCGCCCTGCCCCAGCTCGCCTTTCGGTATCGACCACGCCCCATTATCCTTGTGCCGCCAGAACGGCCCGCCGGGATGGACGAGAAGGACTTCGACCTCCGCGCCCGTGAGGCGATACATCAGAATGCCGGCGCTTTGGGAGGACATGAGCCGCGACACCAAAGAAGGTCAGTCGGCGGCCACATTCGTGTTCTGTCAAGGACGGGCGACGCACCCCGTCGACATTCCGATCCACAGAAGGCGCCGGCGCAGAGGCCGGGGCGGCGCCAGCCATCCTTGGCCCGGTCAAGGACAGCCCCGGGCCTCACCCCTGCGCTTGTGTCGCCGAAACCGGATCGGACGTGCGCAGCGCCGCCGGACTTGACCAGAATCAATGCGCGAATACCGCAACTGCCGCTTCATCATCGCTGCGCGGCCAACGCGACGCATCAGGAGGTCGAGATGAGCGACAGCGCCTTATCTTCCAAGCCCGCTGCCTCCTTCCAGCCCGCTGCAGCGTTGCGGCCCGCCCCGGGCAACGTCTTCAGGGATATCGCCGTTCATCTCGACGGCATGCCGGAAGACGAGCTGCGCCTGGCCCATGCCGAAGCGCTCGCGACGCGCTGTGACGCGCGACTGACCGGCCTCTACACCAACCTTCTCCCCGACCCGGCACTCTATGCCGGTGAGTTCGGGATCACGGCGATCGGACAATTGACCGAGRCGATGATCGAGGACGGCAACAGCGTCGAGCGGCGCCTCAGGGAGCGCCTGGCTCGTCTCGGGCCGACGCATGAGCTGAGGCGCATCGACGCCTTCCCCGGGATGCTGGCACAGGCCGTCGCGACGGAGGCGCGATGGAACGACCTCTTCGTCGCCACCTGCCCCCGCGAAGACGGGCTGACGCGCTGGAACGCGCTGATCGAAAGCGTGATGTTCGATGGCGGGCGCGGTCTCTACCTGCTGCCCCCTGGAACGATGCCGAGACAGGCGATCCACACGATCCTGATCGGTTGGGTTGACAGCCGGCAGAGCGCCCGCGCCATCGCCGAAGCCATGCCTTTGCTCGGCGAGGCGACGCAGGTCCATATCGTCACGGTCAGCGAAGAAGCCCACGGGCGGATGGGCGGGGCGGAGGCGCTTGCCGATGTCACCGCCCATCTCGCCCGACACGGCGTCGGTGCCACGGCAAGCGTCCTGCGCAATGACATATCGCCAGCCGAAAGCCTACTGGCCGAGGCGGGCAGGATTTCGGCCGACCTCATCGTTGCCGGCGCCTATGGCCACTCGCGCTTCAGGGAGTGGATTCTGGGCGGCGTCACACAGGACCTGCTCGCCGCCTCCCCCGTGCCGCTGCTTCTCGCGCATTAGCCCGGAAGTTGCCCGGGACGCCGCCGACCCGACGGGCGGGCCGAACCGGCGATCGGGATGACGGCGAGCGCGGAGCGCTCGCCGTGGGGAAGAGGCTGTTATGGCCGAGCTCGGACATGGCGCAGCGACACGAGAGGCGGACGCGATMATCAGCGCCCGCGGGGTCGTGGTCGCCTTCGACAGCAAGATCGTGCTGAACCATCTCGATCTCGAGATCATGAGCGGCGAGATTCTCGGAGTGATCGGCGCCTCCGGGTCAGGCAAATCGGTCCTGGCCCGCACCATTCTTGGGCTCCTCCCCAAGAAGGAGGGGGTCATCGAGATTTTCGGGAGGGATGTCGATGCCCTTTCGGAGGGCGAACGTCGCATGCTGCAACAACGCTGCGGCGTCATGTTCCAGCAGGGCGCCCTGTTCTCATCATTGACGATCGCAGACAATATCCAGCTGCCGATGCGGGAAACCCTGCATCTCTCGCCAGGTCTTGCCGACGAGATGACCATGCTGAAGCTCGAGATGGTGGGCCTGCCACGCGATGCAGCGAAGAAGCATCCGGCGCAGCTATCAGGCGGCATGACCAAGCGGGCAGCTCTGGCGCGCGCTCTCGCCCTCGACCCCGAGATCCTGTTTCTCGACGAGCCGACTTCGGGCCTCGATCCCATCGCCGCTGATGCCTTCGATCAATTGCTGCTGGCCCTGAAGGCCAGCTTGAACCTGACGGTGATGATGATCACGCACGACCTGAGCAGCCTTCATGCGACCTGCGACAGGATTGCGGCAATCGCACGGGGCAAAGTCATCGCGATCGGAACGCTGCAGGATCTGCTGGCCCACGATGACCCATGGCTCAGGGACTATTTCGCGGGCGAGCGCGGCAGGACCATCTTTGCGGATGAGACGATCGGACCCAATGCATCCTTCGACCGCGATCACCAGGGGCCGATGGCGCTGGGCGCCCGCTGAACGACATAGGCGCCGCCGTGCACGGGTGGCAAGCGTGTTCGCCGCGGAGCACCGCCCCGACCTTGCGCTTCGGCCTTCAAGACGCGAAGTGCCGGAGCGGGATTTTGCCTGCTGACACTGGCCGGCCGCCGTGATGGCCACGGGGCAGCAGCATGGGCAGATCGTCTTCAGGTCTTTCCAATGGTCTTTCTCAAGATCACAAGGTTGGGATCCTCCGGATGGTCGCCCATCTCAAAGCCTTGCTCCCGTTCAATATCAATCGCTTCGCGGTTTTGGCGGCTCTCGAGCGACTCGACGACCTTGACCCCCTTCGCCTCGGCAAATCTGCAGATATGGCCGAGCAGCTCCCACCCGACACCGCGGTGCTTGTCCTCCCTGCGGATCGAGATCGCGACCTCCCCCTTTTGGAGAGCGGCATCGCAAGCCAGCATAGCCGTGGCGATGATCGATTTTCCGTCGTCCGCAAGCGCCACGAAGCTCTCGGTCTGGCGATGATCGATTTGCGTCATCGCAACGAGCCGATCATGGCTCACCTCCCGGATCGTGCTGAGAAAGCGGAAGCGCAAATCCTCAGGCGTCACATGCCTGAAGAACTCCGCCAGTCCCGCCTCATCATCGGGCCGCGCGGGCCGGACATGAAACCTGAAGCCCGTTCGCGTGGTCAGTACCCGGTTCGATTCATCCATCGCCATGCGATTGTCCTCCCAATTGCCACGCCCCCGCCCCCTATTTCTACAGCCTGCTGCTGTTGTTACCCGTTCGCGGGACGGCGTTCCTTGTTCTGGCTCAATTATGCCGAACGCGCCTGCTCGCCAGGAAACAATGGGCCCTGATCCTTGAGCCACCGCTCGCCCCCCCCGCTCCGCTCGGTCGTACCTGTCGTTGTCGGCTATCCCTGGCGACTGCTCTTGCCCTCACGCCGAGGCTTGCACGGACACGCGATTGAGAGCCTCGGCCGTCGACATGATCGTGCGCAACATTCCCGACGGTTTCCAATTGTCACCGATGTCATCGACCGGGTGCTGAAGTGCGGGGGGAACGCCGTCTCTGCCAAGCAGGCGATCTGCGACAAGCTGATCGAGCCCGCATGCTCGCTCCGCGAGTGCGGGATCACCATTCCGGTAGCGAGCGCCTGACGCCGGCCCGCGAAGGAGTGAGAGCGGGTACGCGCTCCCTCCGGCCCGCCCGAGAACCGCGGACAGCTKCATGAGGACGAGAGCCAGGTCCTTCGCGCCCGAGGCGCCTGCCAGCATGCGGTGGCATCGGCGCGTCCTTCCAACCGGGCCGCGGATGACAGGGACCTGCGCAGCATCGCCCGGCGGGACCGCGATCTGGCCCCGGGGGCGGCTTCGCAGCCGCCGGCCGTTGCAGGTCAGATGTCGTATTTCATCACGATCTCACCGTCGATGACATCGCCAGTGATGCGAAATCCAACGCCTTCATAAAGCCTGCGCGCCTGCTTGTTCTCCGGTTTCACACCTAGAATGACGCATGGGCAGTCCGGCAACTCTGCAAGGGTATTGAGGATCTGCGTGAGAGCAGCCCGCCCGTAACCCTTGCCCTGAAAGCGCTCGTCGACCATGAGGCGATAGATCCAGTATTTTCCATCGTCCTCATCCAAAGCGTACATGGCAAAACCAACCGGTTCACCCGCCGCTCGAATAATGAGCGGCACGCAGGCAGGATTGTCTTCTGCCTCTTCGAGTGAATCACTATTGCTGGCTACGAACGACGCCTGGTTGGCGTGCACGCGCAATGAAAGAACACAGTCGTGTTCCTCAACGCAAAGCTTCTCTACGGCGACAGAACGCATTTCGGCAGCGAAATGCTGCCTTTCTTCTTTCAACATGGCATATTCCTGCGATGCACTTAGATTCGCACCCATCTTGAGATGGTGGATATGGGTGGCCAACGATGCGCCAGAGCGCAGATGTGGTGTTGGCGACACGATCCCGGCGATGCTCGCCGCGGCAGGAATTAGCGCTTGAAGCGAATCCCGACACCAGCGAGCGCTGATTTAGCAAACAGTCTAACCATCGCGCGCCTCCCTGATAATCGCTGAACAGGCTGCCGCGTACACGGCTCTTCGATCTCTGACAACTGGATCACTGACAATTGTCGACGACGCTGCCAGGGGACGCTCGCAGAGCACTTTTATTCAGATCCGTCGCGAGCTTCGGGCGTCCTGTCTGCAGGCGGGGAGCCTGGCACGCCTCGGGCCCGGTCACTTGCTCAGCCCTTGGAGGCCTTTGCGACCGTCTGCCGGATCGTCGCGACGTGGTGCCCGGCCGCATCGGTCCCTGCCGCATAGCCTGCCGTCTGCGCTCGCAGTGACGTCCAGGCGCAGGGTCCGGGAGCCCCGGCACGATGGCGATGGATTTCGCCATGGCAGTCCCCTGTCTCGATCCTGTTCACTTGACCTGGACCCTCTCCTGCCGGCTGAAGCCCGCAGCCGGCCAGATCGCCTGCGCCACGGCTTGCGAGCCGATCGCGGTCAGAGCGGCAGCAGTGACGACGCCGGTGTCTTCCCCGGCGGCAATTCTCGTCCAGTCGCTCGCAGCACCCCGCCGCGCGAGCTGGGCCATGACGACCTCCGGCGTGGCATCCGATACGTCGCCGCGCCGCGCCGCGACACGCTCGACCAGCATCTGGGCCGGAGCATCAAGCCAGAGCCCCCGAAACGGCACACCGACATGTCGCGCCGTCTCCTCGATCCGCTCCCGTTCGACCCGACGGTCGAAGACGGCGTCGGCGATCGCGGCATGGCCCTGCACAATCATGCTCCCGGCAAGCTCCGCCATCGCGCGATAGGTCCGGGTGGAGACGTCATCGGCATAGGCGCTGGAGGGCAACCGCGTCTCGGGCGCGACGCCGTACATGTGTTTCCGGATGCGGTCGCTCGCAGCGATGCGGGCGCCCGGAACGGGCCCGAGGCTCGATGCGAGCCTGGCGGCGAGCGTCGATTTCCCCGAGCCCGAATAGCCGCCGATCGCGACGAGGATGGCCGGCCTTGGCTTCAGGAGGTCGCGGCAAAGCTGGAGATAGGCCTGGGCTTCGGACATCCTCGCGGCGGCCGCCTTGCCGCTGTCGATCGCGGTGACATGAGCCCGAACGGCCGCTCTCACCGCCATCAGGAAGGGCAGCAGGCGCAGGCCGGTTTCATCGCCAATCGTGTCGAGATAGCGATTGAACAGGACATTGGCGAGGCTTTCGAGCTTGCGGTGCCAGAGATCCATCAGAACGAAGGCGAGGTCGTAGAGGATATCCGCCGTGGCGAGATCCTCGTCGAACTCCAGACAATCGAAGAGCAGCGGCTTTCCGTCGATCAGGCAGATATTGCGCAGGTGCAGATCGCCATGCCCACGCCGGACCTTGCCATCGCCCGCCCTCTGGTCGAGCAATCCGGCATGGCGCGCCAACGCCTCGCGGCAGGCTGCGGTGACCGCCTCGACCTCGCGGCAAGGCAGGATGTCCGCGCTGGCGAAGGCACGCTCGTTGACCGCGAGCACGCGCTCCATCCGCCTGGCGCCCTCGGCATCCGTCGAGACGGGCGCCGAGCGGTGGAACCGGGCGATGTCGCCGCCGAGATCGGCCGAGATGGCCGCGGTGAGCCCTCCTCTCTCGGCCATGCGGTCGAACAGGAAGCTGTCGTCGAAGCGTTTCATCTCCACGACCGCGTCGACCAGTTCTCCCTGGCCGTTCAAGGCCAGGCTTCCGTCAGGCTCGCGGGTGACGCGATGAACCATGCGATACAGATCCGGCGCCGTCCGGCGGTTCAGCACCAGCTCATGCTCGCACATCGCCAGCCGCAATTGCGGCGTCGACAGATCGATATAGGGCAGTTTGACGGAGCGCTTCAGCTTGAGGGCCCGCGAGCCGATCAGCAGAACGAACGAGATATGGGTGGAAACCATCTCCGCCGCCTCGCAGCCGAAGGCATTCGGCGACGTCAGAAAGGAGATCGTCTCGTGCTGACCGGGGGTCTGCATGGTTGAGGCTCCGAACCCTGGACGCCATCATCCTCCTGTTTCGCAGCACAGCATTGATTTCCATCAAGTTTTCCTGCCCGCCGCGCGCGCAGTCTCGGGCGATCCTTGGAATGGCGCCGAACGGACCTGCGGGCGCCGACCTCGGCCGGCCCCAGCCCTGTCGGCGTTCGACTTGATCCGGATCAAGGACAGCTGATGGTTTTGCGCCATTCTGCGGACCGAAGCTCATATCGCGCAGAACCGCCGCCATGACCGAAGGAAGCGTGTCCCGCTGGAATGCCAGGTTGAGGTCCTTCTGGCGGGCCCTTCGCAGGGATCCTGCAACCCAGGTCGCAGCCGAGCTGGACCGGAAGCCCACCATCGCGTTCTGGCTGCATCTTCGGGGCTTCGTCAGCCTTGTTCGCGAAATCATCTCGCGCTGACGCGAACGCCGCCGGCGACCATTCCGTGATCGATCCTCTCGGAAAGAAGGCGTGACCGGCCAAGGACTTGAGTCCGCTTCTTCGGCTACAGCGCCAGGATCGTCCCTGTCCGGCAGTTCCGCACCCTGTCAACGCGGGCGCCGTCCCAGTGGAAGTCGTAATGGTCGCCCTGCACCGGGATCGGGATCAGGTCGGGCCAGAAGATCGCGATGCACTCTGCGCCGGGGCAGCGCACGCTCAGGTACAAAAACCCGTTCGATCCCGCCGCCCGCATCTGCCGCGCGAGGGCTTGGGAGGCGGAATAGTCGTCCGCGTCGTGCAACTCGCTCCGGGCCCGGACATCATGCAGGTCGAGATCGACCTGGTTGATCAGCACGCGGAACTGTGAGGTCCAGCCGCTCTCCTCCCGGCTCGCCGCCATCGCCCGGCCATGGTGATGCGCGACCTCGCGGATCGCGACTTCATCGCTCTGGCCGGCGGAATAGACGCCCCAGGTGCCGTCGGTGAACCGGCCTGGCCGATCCGTGCTGATATGGACGAAGGGCGCCATCAGGTAGCTCGCCCCATGTCCAGCGACACGTCGCGCCGGCGGAACGAGATCGAGCCGGCCGATCTGCTCCCAGATCCGTGGATTGGTCTTCGACTCGATCGAGGCCAGCGCCTCCCAGTCGCTCGGGTCGGCGATGTCCTCGAACAGGTCGATCGGCGGATAGATCGAGCGGATGATCCGGTAGGCCCTGAGCCAGTGGACGCGGATGACGGGCGCGGCCTCGCTCACCAACCACCACGCTCGGCATCGAGATAGGAGCGCACCCGGGCCAGCGAGAAGATGTCGCCCTGCGCCATGATCTCGACCGGGGCCCGGCCGCCAAAGGCGTCGTTCGGCTTGCCGACCCAGGCATAGCCGCGCTCAGGGTCGGTGAAGAGCGTGCGCAGGCCCTTGTGGATGCCCATCAGCAGGGACAGGCGGGTGGCCAGGTCCCGGTCGATCCGGCCATGGTCCCCTGCCTTCCAACGGGCATAGGTCCGGGCGGAAAGCCCGCCCAGGATCTCGCGCGCGACGGCGTCGGTCAGGCCCCATTTTTCGAAGAGCCTGATCACCGCCCGGGCGGCCGCGGCGGCCTCCTCGACCGTAATCTCCGGCACCGCCGGGGTCGCAACAGTCCGGGGGATCTCTACAAGCATGGCGCACCTCACTTCGGCATGAAATAAGGATACTTATGCCAAATGGCAATATCCGCCCCGCTTCGGCCGCTGATGCTGCCTCAGAGCTGAAGACGACAGGTACCGGTCGGCCGCGCTAGCCCTTCTGCCGGAGCCTGCGCGGCGATTCCCCGAAGCTCGCCTTGAAGTCGCGCGAGAGATGGGCGCTGTCGGCAAAGCCCGCGCCCATGGCGATGTCGGTGAGCGAGCGCTTGCTGTTCAGGATCAGCCAGCGCGCATAGTCCAGCCGCAGCTTGCGCTGGAACGCCGCGGGACTCTGGCCCAGCGACATGCCGAACAGGCGCTCGAGCTGGCGCKGGCTGACGCCGACATAGCGCGCAACCGCGGCGATCGGCGGGGGATTGTCGAGGCGCTGTTCGATGAATTGCGCGGCCTGCTGAACCCGGACGTCGAGATGGGAGCCGATCTGCGCGTAGAAATGCGGCTGCGGCATCTCGGCCGGCCGCATGTCCTGCAGCATCATGTGGCGCATCGCCTGCTGGGCCTTGTCCCGGCCGCAATGGCGCGCGACGAGATAGAGGCCGAGATCGATCGCGGCCGTCGAGCCGGCGCAGGTGATCAGGTCGCCCTCGTCGATGAAAAGCCGTTCCACCCCTGCCGAAACCCTGGGAAAGCGCTGCTTGAAGGCATCCAGCACGTTCCAGTGCACGCAGACCCGGCGCGGACCGACCAGCCCTGCCCTGGCGATCGCAAAGGTGCCGGTGCAGATGCCCAGCAGGCGCGCGCCCGACGCCGCCGCCCGCCTGAGATAGTCGAGCAGGCTCTCGGGCAAGGCGTCGTTGAGATAGTCGTTGCCGCCGCAGACGGCGACATAGTCGAACCCGGCCGGATCGAGCAGGGCCGCATTCGGTGCAACCGAGACACCGCAGCTCGAGCGTCGCGGCTCTCCGTCGAGGCTCATCACGGTCCAGCTCGCATGCAGCTGGCGACTGCGGCCGCCATGGTCCGCCGCCAGCCGCAGCACATCGATCAGGCCGGAGAAAGCGGCGAGCGTGAACTGGTCGAGCAGGACGAAGCCGATCCGCAGCCGCGAAACGGGGATGGGCGCGGATTGCGGCCGCTCGCTGGCCGATGGCGGAAACTGCGCTGTGTTCATGTCGTGATTATTCAAATTTCTGGCCGGCGAATTCTAGTGCMTTTCGTGCGCCGCGCCCACCATGATCGTAGAAGCGCGAAGACGCTCAGGCAGAGGAGAACGACGATGAACAGACCCGCCCGGCTGGCGAGCGCCATGCTCGCGACCACCCTGCTGACCGCGCCGGCGCTGGCCCAGCAACCCGCTTCTATCACGGTCGCCTGGTATGGCGGCAACTGGGGCGACGCCTTCCGCGCCTGCGTCGCCGAACCCTTCACCAAGGCGACCGGCATCGCCGTGAAGCCGGAGATCGGCACCTCGACCGTCACCCTGTCGAAGCTGCAGCAACAGAAGGCGGCTCCCACCATCGACGTCGCCTGGATGGATGGCGGCATCAGCGAGCTGGCGCTCGCCGCGGAGGTAACCGACACCCTCGACGCGGCAGCGATCCCCAATCTCGCCAACACGCTGCCCGAGGCCATCTACAAGAGCGGTTCGACCACCTATGCAGTCGGCACCGGCTATTACTCGCTCGGGCTCACCTACAACACCCAGAAGGTCAAGGCCGCCCCGACATCGTGGAACGACCTCTGGAAGCCGGAATTCGAGGATGCCGTCACCATCCCCTCCCCCGCGAATTCGGCGGGCGTGCCCTTCGTCATGTTCCTCTCGAAGATCTGGGGTGGCACTCCCGGCGACCTCGCCCCGACCTTCAAGAAGATCAAGGAGCTCAAGGCCGCCCTGTTCTTCGATTCCTCGGGCGCCGCGACCAATGCCTACCAGAGCGGCGAAGCGATCATCGGCGCGCATTTCAACGTCGGCGCCTGGGACCTTGCCGACAAGGGCCTGCCGATCGGCTTCGTCGTGCCMAAGGAAGGCGCCTGGGCAACCGATGCCCGGCTCCATCTGGTGAAGGGCACGCCGAAGAAGGACGCGGCTGCGAAATTCATCAACCAGGCGCTGACGCCCGAAGCCTCCGGCTGCCTCGCCGAGAAGCTCTATCTCGGCCCGTCCGTGAAGAACGTCGTCGTCAAGCCCGAGACCGCGCGCAAGCTGCCCTGGGGCGAGACCGGCTCGGTCAAGACCCTGCAGCTCTTCGACTGGACGGAGATCAACGCGCTGCGTTCAGGCGTCGTCGACGCCTGGAACCGCGAGATCGCGCGCAAGTGAACGACCTGCGCGCGA
>NZ_JBFTLD010000172.1:0-13902 GCF_056396265.1 Allobosea sp. 05T422_2
GTCGTCAAGATACTCGGGAGTCGTCAAGATACTCGGGAAGCAGGACACCCTGCCGACGGTCTTCACTCTCAACGAAGCGCTTCATCTAAGCTCCMGGAGCATCACCTCCAGGAATCCTAGCCGACTCGGCTCTTTTCACACAGCCTCCACCCGAGGCGGCACTTCGGGATAGACGACGCGAATGATCAGGCCATCGGCCTCCAGCTCGCGCAGCTGATTGGTGAGCATGCGCTGGGTCACCTGCGGCATGCGCTTGCGGATCGCGTTGAAGCGCATCGTCCCGTCCATCAGGAAATAGAGGATGATGCCCTTCCACTTGCCGTCGATCAGGGCGAGCGTACTCTCGACCGGACAGCCCGGCAGGCAGTTCAGGGTCTTGTGGCGCGCCCGGCGCATGACGGTATCCTTTTCGATACTATATGCGAAAATTGTGCGTTCTTGCGATGAACGAGTGTATCTCTCATCTCAGAGCTCCCGCAATCAAGGAGCCCGCCATGCGCGCCATCGGCTATCGTAAATCCCTCGCCATTTCATCGGCCGAGGCCTTGCTCGATCTCGATCTGCCCGAACCTGTGGCAACCGGACGAGACCTTCTCGTTGCGGTGAAAGCCGTCTCGGTGAACCCGGTCGACACCAAGGTGCGTATGCGCAGTGAGCCGAAGCCTGGCGATACCAAGGTCCTCGGCTGGGACGCTGCCGGCATCGTCAAGGCGGTGGGGCCCGAGGTGACGGGCTTCAAACCGGGCGATGCGGTGTTCTATGCCGGGGCGATCGATCGCCCCGGCAGCAATGCCGAGTTCCATCTCGTCGATGAGCGCATCGTCGGGCCCAAGCCCACCACACTCGGCTTCGCCGAGGCCGCTGCGCTGCCGCTGACCGCGATCACCGCCTGGGAGACCCTGTTCGACCGGCTCAAGGTCAAGGATCCGGTGCCCGGCGCGGCCAAGGCGATCCTGATCATCGGCGGAGCCGGCGGTGTCGGCTCGATTGCGATCCAGCTCGCGCGTCAGCTGACCGATCTGACGGTGATCGCCACCGCCTCGCGCGCGGAGACGCAGGCCTGGGCGCTGGAACTCGGGGCCCATCACGTCGTCGACCATACACAACCGCTCGCCGCGCAGGTCACGGCACTGGGGATCGGCGCGCCGGGGCTGGTCTTCTCGACGACCCATACCGACACGCATATGCCGGCGATCCTCGAACTGATCGCACCGCAGGGGCGGATCGCACTGATCGACGATCCAAAGGCACTCGATGCCATGCCGCTCAAGAGCAAGAGCCTGTCGCTGCACTGGGAGATGATGTTCGCGCGCTCACTGTACCAGACGGCGGACATGCAGGCACAGGGCGATCTGCTGGCGGAAGTCTCGCGGCTTGTCGATGCCGGCAAGGTCCGGRCCACGCTGAGCGAGAGTTTCGGGACGATCAACGCCGCCAATCTGAAGCGGGCGCATACCCTGATCGAGAGCCATCGCGCCAAGGGCAAGATCGTGCTGGAAGGTTTCTGAAACGAAGAAGGGCCGCGCCTTGCCGGCGCGGCCCTTCTGTCGGACATCAAKGGCGATCAGGCGAGCGTGTAGGCCGTCTTCACCGTGGTGTAGAATTCCCGGGCATAGGCGCCCTGCTCGCGCGGGCCGTAGCTCGAGCCCTTACGTCCGCCGAACGGCACGTGATAGTCGACGCCGGCGGTCGGCAGGTTGACCATCACCATGCCGGCCTCACTGTTGCGCTTGAAATGCGTCGCGTGCTTCAGCGAGGTCGTGCAGATGCCGGCGGCAAGGCCGAACTCGGTGTCATTGGCGATTGCCAGCGCCTCATCATAGTTCTTGGCGCGGATCACGCTCGCAACCGGACCAAAAACCTCTTCACGGGAGATGCGCATGGCATTGCTCGCCTCGGTGAACAGAGCCGGCTGCATGTAGAAGCCGGGGCTCTCGCGCTTAAGCACTTCGCCGCCCCAGGCGAGCTTGGCACCCTCGTCCTTGGCGATGGCGACGTATTTCAGGTCCTGGTCGAGCTGGCTCTGATCGACGACCGGGCCGATATGGGTGCCGGCCTTCAGGGCATCGTCGACGACGAGGCCCTTCATGCGCTCGATCGCAGCCTCGACGAAGCGATCATGGATGCCTTCGGTGACGATCAAGCGCGAGGAAGCCGTGCAACGCTGGCCGGTCGAGAAGAAGGCGCCGTTGACCGCGGTCTCGACCGCGAGCGTGAGATCGGCATCGTCCAGCACCACGAGCGGGTTCTTGCCGCCCATCTCGAGCTGAACCTTCTTCATCGGGTTGGAGGCGATGCAGGCCGCCGCAACCTTGCGGCCGGTCGAGACCGAGCCGGTGAAGCTGATCGCATGCACATCCTTGTGCTCGAGCAGCGCCTGCCCGACCACCGAACCGCGCCCCATGACGAGGTTCAGCACGCCCTTGGGCAGGCCGGCGCGCTGGATGATGTCGACCAGCGCCCAGGCCGAGCCCGGAACGAGATCGGCCGGCTTGATCACGACGCAGTTTCCATAGGCGAGCGCAGGGGCGATCTTCCAGCCCGGGATTGCGATCGGGAAGTTCCAGGGCGTGATCATGCCGATGATGCCGACCGGCTCGCGCGTGACCTCGACGCCGACGCCCGGGCGAATGGAAGGGATCGCCTCACCGGCAAGGCGCAGGCATTCGCCGGCGAAGAAAGCGAAGATCTGGCCGGCACGGGTCGCCTCGCCAATGCCTTCCGGCAGCGTCTTGCCCTCTTCCCGCGAAAGCAGGCGGCCAAGCTCCTCCTTGCGAGCGAGGATCTCGTCGGACGCCTTCTTCAGGATCTCGTAGCGCTCCTGCGGGGTCGTGCGGCTCCAGGCCGGAAACGCAGCCTTGGCAGCCGCGACGGCGTTGTTCAGGTCCTCGACCGAACCCTGGGCATATTCGCCGACAACGTCATTGGTGTTGGAGGGGTTGATGTTGCGCGAGGCGTTCGAGCCGCCCACCCGTTCACCGGCGATCAGGTTCTTGAAAATCTCAGTCATCGCAGCCTCTCGACCAGTCGGAAGAATTCTCGGAGCCGGTGTTAACGCCTTTGTCAGGCGAACGCCATTCGTCCCGGTCATGGCTCACCGGCGCGTCAATCCGCATACAGTATGCAGAGAGTTTCTGTCGAGACGATCGACGCGCCGAGGCCGGTGCGAGGGGGCCGGGGCGAGAGGGCCGGGCAGCCCGATCGCGGCGGGGGAGGGCTCACTTCTCCTTGATCGACAGCCCGTTCTTTCCGACCGAGATCTGGACACCATCCGGCTGCTTCTTCTCCTCGTAGAGGGCATAGCCGGTCACGGCGAGGCCAGCGACCAGAATGGCGACGAGCAGCAGAAGCGTATTGCGGGAGGTGAACATCAGCGATCCTGTGGTCCAGACACAGCGACGGGGCGGCAGCCGGTCAACGTTTCGCGAGCGCCTGCGGTTCCACCTCATCATTCCGTGATCGGCATTGCCTTGCGGCTGAAAGGCGTGAAGAGTTCCCGGAGCCCCGGCACTGAGGAACGGACGCCTCAAAGGCGCGTTCCCCCAATGACGAGGACGGCGGCGTGCATGGAAGGAGAGGCGACAATGGTCGAGACACCGCTCCAGCAACGAATTTGGACCGCCCTCACCGATCACACGATCTGCATGGTGTCGACCATCGTCCGCGGTCGGATCAGGACCCGGCCCATGTCGGGGCATGTCGATCGTGAAGAACACCGCATCCTGTTCGTCACGCACAGCCATACCGGGCCGGTCGAAGAGCTCGATGCCTCGCAAACCGCCTCGATCGCCCTGAGCGACGAGAACCACAATTTCTATGCGACGATCGAATGCCGAGCCGAAYGGCTTGATGACAACCACCTGCTCAGGAGAATCTGGAGCCCGTTGGTTGGAGCCTGGTTCCCGAACGGCCCCGACGATCCGGATGTGACCTTGCTGGCCCTGACGCCGGTCTCGGCCGAGATCTGGGACGGTCCATCGAGTGCCGTCGTGATCGCCTTCAAGCTTGCCACGGCCAAGATCCTCGGGCGGGCGCCGGATCTCGGCGTCAACACCACGATCGATATGCGCTCAACCGGCGGATCAGCCGGCGGAAGGGGTGCGAGCACTGGCGGGCTCCGCCCTTGCCATGCCCTGTCCGGCAAGGGCGAGCGAAAGACTCGACCACGCGATGCCGAGGCACCAGCCGGCCAGCACGTCGCTTGGCCAATGGACGCCCAGATAGATCCGGCTCACGCCAATCAGCAGCATCAGGACCCAGGCCAGCCCGATGCTGAGCCGTGTGATATCCCGATGCCGGGACGCCAGTCCGATCAAACCGGCGATGCCGAGCAGAACAACCGCCGATAGAAAGGCATGACCGCTCGGAAAGCTCGCAGTGAAGACGATTGCACTCGGCTCGACGACATCGGGGCGCGCCCGGCCGATCCCGATCTTCAGAAGCGTGCTGACCAGCGTTGCCAGCACGACATTGACGACGAGTGCGACGGCAAGGCGTCGATAGCCGGCAAGCCAGAGAGCGAGCGTCGCGGCGAGGGTCATGAAACCAAGCCCGACGAAACTGCCGAGCCCGCTGATGTCCCGCATCATCTCGGGCAACCATTGCGGCCCGATCGGCGTGGCCGGATCCCCAGCTTGCCGGAACAGCAGGATGAGGCCGGTATCGAAGGCGAAGGTGCGGCCGGACATGATGAACAGCGCCAGGCTGAGAAAGGCGAAGGCGGCCGCCAGAGGGACAAGAATGCGGGGATGAAGCGGCATCGAAATCCTGAATGATGGCAATCGACCGGAGGAACGTGTCTCTAGCCGTGCGCCCGACCCGGGGGCACCCGGCAAGCGATGATGCGCACCGCCTTTGGCAGGAGGCGATAGCGGAGCTCGCCGGCCTTGCGCTCGACCTCGCCGTCAAAGGTGATGTGACCGCGCTTCTTGTCGCGACGCGTCAGCGTGACTTCGTCACCGGTATAGGAGGTCAGGTTCTGGGACGAGCGCCAGTGCCCGGATGCGACCGACAGCGCTGCCTTGGTGCGAGAGAGAAGGCCGCCCGCATTGAGGATATGAACCTCGAAGACGCCGCCATCGAGCTTGCTGCGACGCCATTCGGGCCCATCGAAACTATTGATGGTGACAAGAACGGCATCGGCCTCGACCTGGCGGCGCTCCTGGCCGATCCGGATGTCCACGGTGATCGCCCGGGTGAACAGGATGGAGCGCGTCGCAGCGACCGCAAAGGCGACCGCGCGGCTGAAGGGGAAGCGCCTGCGCGCATATTCACGCTCGCGCGCCATCAGGCTGAAGAAGCCCATTCCCGAGATCGAGTGGAACAGCCGGTCGTTGACGCGGCCGATGTCCATCGTCACCGGCACGCCCGTGCAGAGCGCCTCGATCTGGCCCTCCAGCGTCCCGATGAGGCCGAGATCCCGCCCAAGGATATTCACCGTCCCGAGCGGGAGAACCCCTACTGGCCGTCCGGCCTGCAGCAGGACCGGCAGCACGCCGTTGATCGTGCCGTCGCCACCGGCAATGACGGGGGTTGCCGCAGCATCGGCGATCGCCGTCGAAAGCGCATGATGCAACTCGCGCGGCGGCACGAGCCGGACCTCCGCCTTGCAATCATGAGCATGGAACGCGGCCTCGATCCTGGCCGCGAAGGCCTCGGGCCCTGCGGCCAGCACGGTTCCCGCCCGCGCATTGACGATCACGATATGGCGCATGACGCCCTGATATCATCCCATCCATGCCGGAGCCCAGGCCAAGGCATTTCACAATGCAGCGGCCCGCTCCGCGCGCCACTCAACACGGTCTTTCGTCACAATCATGGCAGTTGCCGCGTCTTCGACCTCTTCGGTCGTGACTTCGAAATGCTGAAGCGAATGGGCTCCGAAGGAATTGAGCATCGCGACGTCGGTCGCGTCACGCCCCCGGGCGATCACGATCCGGCCGATGCGGCGGGCATTGTGACGCGCATCGAAGGTGTACCAGCGACCACTGAGAAAGACCTCGAACCAGGCGTTGAAATCCATTGGGGCCGGGTCCTTCGGCACGCCGATATCGCCGAGATAGCCGTTGCAATAGCGGGCCGGGATATTGAGGCAGCGGCAGAGGGTCACGGCAAGGTGGGCGAAGTCGCGGCAGACGCCGATCCGTTCCTCGAAGGCCTCCGCCGCAGTGCGCGTGTTGCGCGCATAGGCATAGCCGAAGGTCAGGTGATTATGGACGAAATCGACGACGGCCTGGACACGCTGCCAGCCCGGAGGGATCTGGCCGAAGAGCTGCCAGGCGCGATCCCCGAGCTTGTCGGTTTCGCAGTACCGGCTGCCGAGCAGATAGATCAGCACCTCGTCGGGCAGCTCGGACGGTTGCGCTTGCCGCGCCGCCGGATTGAAAGGATCGGGCTCGCCGGAATCATGGAGAAGTCCCGCTGAACTCAGCCGGATCCCGCCCGCTGGGGCGACAAGCCGGCGGCAGATATTGCCGAACGGGTCGCGATAGCGCTCGACTGGAACATGGCGACGTGGATCGACCAGGGAGACCGCGGTCATATCGTCTTGGCGGATGACATCGTGCTGACGGGAAGGATGCACATCGAGCATCGTCAACAGCGGCAATTCCTGCTGAGAGACGAGTTCGATGCGATAGCCGTAACGGATCTGCATGAGGGGCTCCTGGCAGGAACTGGGCCGTCTCAACAGGCCGGCGGGCAGTCCCACACGTGCCGGCGATGACGGAAAGGCGCTGTCAGGATGACGCGCGATCAGCGAATTGGTTCCCGAAAAAGGGAAGGAGTCGGGCCTCCAAACGGAAGATGCGGGCCTTTCGGCCCGCATCCCGCCGTCACGACGGTTCGGCTGGGGGGATAGCAACCGCCGCGACCTGCAGCCGGCGGTGCCTACATCATCCAGTAGGGCATCGTGCCGTAGTAATCATGCACGCGCTTGCCGTAATTTCTGTCGTCCCAGTCGGGCTCGCCTTCGCTGTCATACATCGGCGCCGCCTCGAGCTTCTCCTTGGTAAGAGGCACGACATAGCCACCGCGATTGGTGTCGTAGTCGAGCACACTCCAGGGGATGGGATGGTATTTTTCACCCAAGCCGAGAAAGCCGCCGAAGGACATGATGGCGTAGGCGACCTTGCCGGTCTGCTTGTCGAGCATCACGTCATAGATCTCGCCGAGATGATCGCCCGACGCATTGTAGACGCTGGTTCCGGCGACACGTGCACCGGCAATGAGCGGGTTCCCCGTGGTGGCAGTTGCGGTCATTGGAGCCTCCATTGAACGGCTACGCGGTGGCTCGCACCGCAGTCTGCCGGATCAACGCCGGGGAATCCGGAAGGTTCCGGGCAAAAGCCGAACCACTCCACTCCCTGTGGAAGACAACCCTGGGTATCTCCGCTCCACATGGCGAAGCCATAAATGGAACATTAATCCTTTGTCATGGTTGCTATGTCGCGCGATGTTGGTTGCGTCGCCCGTTACGGATCGTGTCTCGATCCTTTCGGGTGCGTTTCCATATCGAATGGAGCGGTTCGGACTGTGCATTAGGCCTGTCGATTGCATCCTGGGAGTCAAGACAATGAAGAAGCTTCTCATCCTCGTCGCGGTCGCGGCCTCGCTCGGTGCCTGCACGCAGCGCGAGCAGAATACCGGAACGGGCGCCCTGATCGGCGCTGGCACGGGTGCACTGATTGGTGGCCTCGCCACCGGCCGCGCTGGTGGCGCGCTCGCGGGCGCTGCAATCGGCGGTGCTGGCGGCGCCATCATCGGCTCGGCCACTACACCTGACCGTGTCTGCTACGGTCGCGACGAATGGGGTCGCCGCGTTCGCTATGCCTGCTGAACCGTTCAGCAGCTGAAGATGGAAAGGCCCGCATTCGCGGGCCTTTTTCATGCGCCGCTCAGACCGCACCGTATGGGCCGAAGCGACCAATGAAGCGGTGGCGCCCGCCAGGATAGAGCAGGCGAACGGCCGTCACCGGCTGGTTCTGATTCCAGGTGCGGCGCTCGACGAGCAGGCATGGCTCGCCCTGCTCGATCTCCAGCAACCCCGACTCCCGTTCGCCCGCCGCCACCGCGCTGATCGCGTGCTCGGCCTGCGACCAGAGACTGTGTTGCAGCAACCAGTCGCCGGGAGGCGTCGTCTCGAATCGTTCGGCCGCGGCTGCGGGCACGGTCGCGAGATGAATCACCCGCTCCTCCAGCACATGCGGCTGCCCGCCGCTGCGATGCAGGGTCACGAGATGGGCCACCTGTTCCGAGCGCTTCAGTTCGAAGCGCGCAGCGACTTCAGGCGAAGGCCGTGCGTCCCGCCGCGACAGAATCTCGAAGGAATAGTCCTGCCCGAGCTGCCTTACCTCGTCGGGTATCGACAGGATGTCGAGCATGGCATGGCTTGCCGGCGGGTTCGCCACGATGGTGCCGGACCGCCGGCGCCGCGTGATCAACCCTTCGCGCGCCAGCTGCACCAAGGCGCGATGTACCGTCATGCGCGACGCGCCGAGCCGCTCCATCAGAGCGTGCTCCGGCGGCACCGCCGTTCCCGGAGGCCAGGCCCCATTCAGGACGAGATCCCGGATGGCACGGCGGATCTGGTCATAGACCGGGCCCGTGCCATCCAGCTTTACAGCCTCGATCCCGTTATCCGACATGACGACCCTTCAAGGACTCAGGCAAGCAGCCGACGCATCGTCGCGGCGAATCGGCTCGCGACAGCGGCGCGTGCGACATGGCGACCTTCGCTGACAACCTGCCGCCCGCCAACC
This sequence comes from Allobosea sp. 05T422_2, assembly GCF_056396265.1. Classification (NCBI taxonomy): domain Bacteria; kingdom Pseudomonadati; phylum Pseudomonadota; class Alphaproteobacteria; order Hyphomicrobiales; family Alloboseaceae; genus Allobosea; species Allobosea sp. 05T422_2. Next base: position 8,760 of record NZ_JBFTLD010000172.1, read on the forward strand.
AGGACATCGCGCAAGGGTAAGGCGTTGGCAGCGAAAATCGCGCTGTCGAGCACCGCCTCGCCACGCTTTCCGACCAAGGCAGGATGATCGGGATCGAGCGAGACGAGATCGGCGCGCTGGCCGACCGCAAGGCTTCCAATGGCACGGCCGCAGGCCTGCGCGCCGCCGACACAGGCCTTTGCCCAGAGTGCATGTCCCGTGGAGGCGTCGGCATCCGCCAGCAAGGCACGCCCGCGATCGCGCAGGCGCTGGGAGTATTCGAGTTGGCGCAGCTCGGCGCCGGCATCGATCTGGATGTTGGAATCGCTGCCGACACCGAAGGCCCCGCCAGCGGCCACGTAGCGCACGCCATCGAAGATGCCATCGCCCAGGCTAGACTCGGTGATCGGGCACAGTCCCGCGACAGCGCCGCTGCGCGCGATGGTGTCGCGCTCCGCATCCGTCAGATGGGTGGCGTGGATCAGGCACCAGCGCCTGTCCAACGCAATGCTGTCCGTCAGGAACTCGACCGGGCGACGCCCAGTGATCTTCAGGCTGTCCTCGATCTCGCGCATCTGTTCGGCGACATGGATGTGGATCGGTCCATCAGGCGCCAGGCCAAGCAGCCACTGCAGATCCTCAGGCGAGACGGCGCGCAGCGAATGCGGCGCGACGCCGAGCCGCGAATCCGGCAGAGCGCCGATCGCGACAGCGCTCGCCTCCATGAGCCGGGCAAAACTGTCGCGATTATTGATGAAGCGACGCTGGCCATGGCTCGGGGCCGCGCCGCCGAAATTGCCGAAACGAYAGAGCACCGGCAGCAGGGTCAGGCCGATGCCGGTTTCCTCGGCTGCTGCCGCAACCGCCAGCGCCATCGCCGCGATATCGGCATGCGGCTGGCCGTCCTTGTCATGGTGCAGATAGTGGAACTCGGCGAGCGCGGTGAAGCCGCCCTCCAGCATTTCGACCATTGCCTGCGCCGCGATCGCCTGGACGTCGTCGGGATCAAGCCGGTCGAGGAAGCGATACATCACCTCGCGCCAGGTCCAGAACGAATCCGCCGTGGCGCCCCGCCGCTCAGACAGGCCCGCCATGCCGCGCTGGAACAGATGGCTGTGGAGGTTCGGCATGCCAGGCAGCGTCAGCCCGGCCAGGTGCAGGGCACCGGCCGGAGCAACCTCTCCCACGCTCATGGAGGTGATTGTCCCCTCCGCGATCGTGAGCGTCACGTTGTCGGCAAAGCCCTCCGGCAAGAGTGCCTGGGCGAGATGCAGGGTCGGGTATTGTGTCACGCTGGCTCCTCGCTCGATTTGCATATGCAAATGACACTTGCTAATTGCATATGCAATTGTCTAGCATAGTCGGATCGCAAACGAAGTCGAGAGGATGCGGATGGCCGCGGAACCTTCCCACTGCGACAGGATCTGGGTGAATGCCCGCCTCGCGACCATGGCGCCCGGCGCCGGCCAGCCCTATGGCGCAGTCGAAGACGGGGTCGTAGCGGCCCGCGACGGCCGCATCGTCTTTGCCGGCCCGCGCAGCGAGGCACCAACCCTGGACGCGCGCGAAACCGTCGACTGCGGCGGACGCTGGATCACACCGGGCCTGATCGATTGCCATACCCATCTCGTCTATGGCGGAGATCGGGCACATGAGTTCGAGCTCAGGCTGCAGGGCGCGAGCTATGAGGAAATCGCACGCGCCGGCGGCGGCATCCTCTCCACCGTCAAGGCCACGCGCGCTGCCAGCGAGGCCGAGCTCTTCGCCAGCGCCGACCGGCGCCTGGGCGCCTTGATCGCTGAAGGCGTCACGACCGTCGAAATCAAGTCGGGCTACGGGCTCGAACAGCAGGCCGAGCTGAAGCAGCTTGCGGTCGCACGGCAGCTCGGTCGCGAACGGCCTGTCACCGTCCGCACCACTTTCCTTGCCGCCCATGCCGTTCCGCCGGAGTTCACCGGCCGCTCCGGCGACTATGTCGACCAGATCACCGGGCCGATGCTCGACGCCGTGACCGCGCAGGATCTTGCCGACGCAGTCGACGTGTTCTGCGAGGGCATTGCCTTCTCGCCCGAGGAAACGGCCAGGGTATTTACCGCAGCCAGGGCCAAGGGGCTGCCGGTCAAGATCCATGCCGAACAGCTTTCCAATCTCGGCGGCGCCGCACTCGCGGCCGAACATGGCGCACTCTCGGCCGACCATCTCGAATATCTCGACGAGGCGGGCGTGATCGCCATGGCCCGGTCCGGAACGGTCGCCGTCATCCTGCCGGGCGCCTTCTACTTCCTGCGCGAGACGCAGAAGCCGCCGATCGACCTGCTCCGCAAGCATGGCGTTGCAATTGCGCTCGCGACCGACGCCAATCCCGGATCCTCGCCGCTGACCTCGCCGCTGCTGGTCCTCAACATGGCCTGCACGCTCTTCCGGCTGACACCCGAAGAGGCGCTGGCCGGGCTGACGCGCCATGCCGCCAAGGCGCTCGGCCTGCAGGACKAGATCGGCACGCTCGAGGCCGGCAAGCGCTGCGACCTCGCCATCTGGGAGATCGAGCGCCCCGCCGAACTCGCCTACCGCATCGGCTTCAACCCGCTTCACTCCCGCATCTGGAACGGCCAATGACCGCAACATTCTCCCTGAAGCCGGGCGAGGCCGCCCTGAAGCAATGGCGCGCCGTGATTGACGGCACCGCAGCCAAGCTGGATGGCGCAAGCGGGGCAGCGATCGCCTCCGCCCAAGCGATCGTCGACGATATCGTCGCCGCCGGAACCGTGACCTATGGCGTCAATACCGGCTTCGGCAAGCTCGCCAGCGTGCGCATCGCCGATGCCGACCTGGCAACCCTGCAGCGCAACCTGATCCTCTCCCATGCCGTCGGCACTGGCCCTGCCCTGCCGGACCGGATCGTGCGCCTGATCCTCGCCATGAAGGCCGCGAGCCTGGCGCGCGGGGCCTCCGGCGTACGCCCCGTCGTGGTCGAGGCGCTGGTCGGCGCGCTCGCCTCCGAGGCGCTTCCGGTCGTTCCCGCCAAGGGCTCGGTCGGCGCGTCCGGCGATCTTGCGCCGCTTGCCCATCTCACCGCGGCGCTGATGGGCGTCGGCGAGATCAGGCTGAAGGGCGAGACGCTTCCCGCAGGGGATGCCCTGGCCCGGATCGGCCAGAAGCCGCTCGAACTTGGGGCCAAGGAGGGTCTTGCGCTGATCAACGGCACGCAGGTCTCGACCGCGATCGCGCTGACGGCGCTCAGCGACATCGCCCGCGTCTTCGATGCGGCGCTGGTCACTGGCGCACTCTCCGTGGATGCGCTGAAGGGCTCCGACACGCCGTTCGACCCTCGCATCCAGGCGCTGCGCGGCCAGCCCGGCCAGATCCGGGTCGCGCAAACATTGCTCGCGCTGATCGCGAAGAGCGAAATCCGCGACAGCCATCGCTTCGGCGATACCAAGGTCCAGGATCCTTACTCCCTGCGCTGCCAGCCGCAGGTGATGGGGGCCGTGCGCGACCTCCTCGCCAATGCCGCCGCAACGCTTGCGATCGAGGCCAACGCGGTCACCGACAACCCGCTGGTGCTGGGGCCGGGCGAAATCGTCTCGGGCGGCAACTTCCACGCGGAGCCCGTCGCCTTCGCCGCCGACATCCTCGCCATGGGGCTGTGCGAGATCGGCAACCTGTCCGAGCGGCGCATGGCGCTGCTGGTTGACCCCGTGATGAGCGGCCTGCCTCCCTTCCTGGCCCGCGATGCCGGGCTGAACTCCGGCTTCATGATTGCGCAGGTCACGGCAGCCGCGCTGGCATCGGAGAACAAGCAGAAGGCCTATCCCGCCTCGGTCGACACGATCCCGACCTCTGCCAATCAGGAAGACCATGTCTCGATGGCGACGCATGGCGCCTATCGCCTGCTCGACATGGCCCGGAACACGGCCAGCATCATCGGCGTCGAGCTGATGGCCGCGGCGGAAGCGATCGAGCATCATCGCCCGATGAAGACGAGCCCGCGGCTGGAGCCGGTTCTGGCCCTGGTCCGGCAGCGTATCGCGCCGCTCGACGCGGACCGCTACCTTGCCCCCGACCTTGCGGCGGCGACAGAGCTGGTGCTCAGCGGCGCGATCAGCGATGCCGCCGGGCTCGACAGCTTCGCGGAGTTCTCGGCGTGATGAGCATGAACCCTTCCGAGATCGTCAACGTCACGCAAGGCGCCGGTCCGCTGGTCCTGTCGATGCCGCATCCCGGCACTGGCTTGYCGGAGGAGGTGAAGGTGGCGCTGAACGAGACGGGTCGTTCCGTGCCCGACACCGACTGGCATATGCGCCAGCTCTATGCGTTTGCCGAGCGCTTCGCACCGACGATCGTCGAGGCCGGGCTGTCGCGCTATGTCATCGACCTCAACCGCGATCCGTCCGGCGTATCGCTCTACCCCGGACAGGCGACGACGGAACTCGTGCCGACCACGACCTTCGACGGCGAGCCGATCTGGGCAAAGGCGCCCGACGAGGCCGAGATCGCGCGCCGTCGCGCCGCCTATTTCCAGCCCTATCACGACGCACTCGCAGCCGAGATCGAACGGGCCAAGGCCGCGCATGGTTTCTGTCTGCTCTGGGACTGCCACTCCATCAAGTCGGTCATTCCACGCCTGTTCCCGGGCACGCTGCCGCTGCTCAATCTCGGCACCAATTCCGGTGCGAGCTGCGCACCTTCGGTCCAGCACGCGGCCGATGCAGCGCTTGCCGGCTCGGGCTTCAGCCATGTCAGCAATGGCCGCTTCAAGGGCGGCTGGATCACCCGGCATTACGGCCAGCCGGCGCGGGATGTGCACGCGATCCAGATGGAAATCTCGCTGAGCGGCTATCTCACCGAGGAGACGCCGCCCTGGCGCTTCGACACGCCTAGGGCCGCCCAACTGCAAACCGCCCTCTCCGCCATCATCGAAGCCGCGCTCGAAGCGGCCAGAAAGCTGAAACCCTGACCCTGATCGGGCGGAAACAACGCATTCCGCATGTCCCGATCACGGTTTGAACGGAGCCATTCATGACCCGCATCGACAATAGCCGCGTCATCCGCAGCCCCAGGGGCAGCGAGCTCTCCGCCAAGAGCTGGCTGACCGAAGCGCCGCTGCGCATGCTGATGAACAATCTCGACCCCGACGTCGCCGAGAAGCCGGGCGAGCTCGTGG
>NZ_JBFTLD010000173.1:0-13858 GCF_056396265.1 Allobosea sp. 05T422_2
GCCATGTAGCCCCCGCCCTCGAGATCGACGCCGACGGAGGTGATTTCGGTACCGTCGCCTTGATCCTGCAGCGCGACACAGGGGACGCCGTGGCGTGCCAGTTCCTTCAACGCGTCCCAGATCGCCCGCGTTGGAGCCGAGGTGATGACGCCGTCCGAGACGCCCCCGCGCAGCCGCGCGATCGCCTTGAGCTTGGCCGCCTCGTCTTCCGCAACGAGCACGTCGAGCAGATAGCCGCGCTCCTGCGCCACCTGCTGCACGGCGCCGATCACCTCGGCCGAGTAGGGATTGCCGATATCGGGGGTGATGAAGGTGAGCGTGTTGGTGCGCCGCTGCCTCAGGTTCCGTGCAACGGAATTCGGGGTGTAGCCGAGATCGGCGGCGGCTTTGCGCACACGCTGCTGCGTGGCCTCGGAGAGACCGACGCGCCCACTTGCGCCATTGAGCACCAGCGAAACCGTCGCCTGCGAAACCCCCGCACGCTTCGCGACATCGGTGCTGGTCGCGGCTCCCGGTCGCTTCGATGGTTTCTGCTCGCGCGGCAACGCCTTCTCCTGGAATCTAATACGTATTAGATTAAGAGCTAACCGCTCATGGAATGCCTGTCAACGAAGGCCGCAGCGCCGACCTGACGGCGCATTCCTAAGGCCGGGACCAGTCGATCAAGCTGGTCATGGCAGCCGCCCGGCTGGCAGAAAACCTCAACCTGCGCGCGCCGGTTGGCCAGTGCATCCGGGCGCACGGCAGGCCCTGAGCCTTGGCGCGCAGCCGGCTCGCGCCACGGTCCGCCCCGCTTCCTTCAGCATCGGCTTCCGGGTGGAATCCCGGTCGAACAGCGGGAAGCCCAGCTGAGCCACCAGATTGGAGATCGTGTAGCTGATCACCGAAGTCGCGCGCCCAAGCGCGCGCCGAGCCCGCCCGCCTCTGCCCCCTCCGACGGGCTTGTCGGGCATGGAGCCGATATTCGATGACTTCCGCTCCCGACGCGCCTTCCGCAATCGCGGGATGAGCGCAGGAAGCATGTGCCGCAATCGGGTGCCTCTCAGTCCTCGTCGCGCGCCCGTGCTTCCCCTTGCGCAGCTCTCGCCGCATCTCCCCCGGCCCGCCGCCCGGCCCAGCGCTCGATCGAGTGATTGATCGCCAGCAGCAGCAATGCGAGGCCCGTTGCGGTCACGACGATCTTCCAGTCGCCCAGGCCGGCAGCGCAGCCGAGAGCGGCCGTCACCCAGATGGCCGCAGCCGTGGTGAGCCCCCTCGGGGTCATTTCCCGATCGCGAAGGACGATCACCCCGGCGCCCAGAAATCCGATGCCGGTCAGAACACCCTGCACGACACGGCTTGCCGCATCGGCCTGATCCGGTTCGCCGAAGATCCCAGCTGCCGCTGCCGTTCCAAGTCCGACCAGACCGAATGTGCGAATGCCCGCACTGCTCTGCTTGAGCGTGCGCTCCCAGCCGACGGCTATGCCCGCGGCGGTCCCCGCCAACAACCTGAAGATCAGGTCGACTTCAGCCCATGAAAACAGCTCCATAGGGCTATTCCCGCCCGGGGGTATCAAGGTCGCTACGCCGTACGCGCTCGCGCGTGCCGGCCGCCTCGACGGCATCAGGGCCTGCCGGCCCAGCCGCCTTGAGCGGCACAGGCGAAGGTGAGAAAGGGCCGTCGGGGCCCCGTTGCGCTGAATCGCGCGCCCCAATCTGAGCTTCCTGGCCGTTTCTCATGGGGTCTCCTTCGCTATCACCCCTTCCCCAACGCCGCCCCCGACAGGCTGTTCCGATGCAGGCGTGAAGAAGACCGGCGAGGCACCATCCGCCAGGAATGCCCGGCCGAGGGCCATGCGCCGCCCCGTGGCGAACACGTTGCTCCGCCATGCGTTATCCGACCAACTTTGGACCGGAGAGATGATGAGCGACGGAAAACATGAGCTCCGATTGGCCTTCAAGCGCATCGAGCGGGAGGTTCCGCAGGGTTTCGCCTCCCTGTTGCGCTGGCTGCGCCATCCCGCCTCGCGCTGGGCCCGCCTCCCCGCGGGCCTCATCCTCGTGGTCGGGGGCATCTTCTCGATACTGCCCGTGCTCGGGCTCTGKATGCTGCCGCTCGGCCTGCTACTGATCGCAGCGGATATCGCGCCCTTGCGCAAACCCATGGCGCGCTTTGTCCACGCTGCCATGAACCTGTGGGCGAGGCTGCGAGCACGCTGGCAGCGACGAGGCTAAGGCTGCTCCGCACGAGCGATCCCGAGCAAAAAGCGCCCACTGAGGACCGAATGCACCAATGCGCGGTACGTCCCGGACTGCGCGCCGCCGGGACGTACCGCCGGACCGGGAACGATGGGTCATTCCCAGCGTTATGCCGCCGAGTTCCGCGGGGCACGACATGGCGATCGTCACGGCGTTTCATTTCGAGGAGCACGGCACCGTGCCGAATAATCCGCGCCTGCCCGTGCTGTTCTACGTGGCTGCGTTTCCCGCCGAAGCCGCGGATATGGCGACCCTCATGGAAGAGCGTTTCGAAGGGAATGGCTGGCCCCCGCAATGGCGCAGCGGCATCTATGACTTCCAGCACTATCACACCGAAGGGCACGAGGCTCTCGGGATAGCCGCCGGCAAGGCGACACTGCTCCTAGGGGGAGAAAGAGGCCGTGAGATCGAGGTTGCCGCCGGAGATGTCGTCCTGCTGCCGGCGGGAACGGGACATCGATGCTTGCGGGCATCGCAGGACTTACTGGTGATCGGCGCCTATCCCCCGGGGCAGTCGGGGGACATCGTGCGGACCGAAGCAACAGCGCCGATCCGCCGGGCAATCGCCCGCCTGGCGTTTCCGGCGAGCGATCCGGTGGCCGGGTATGATGGCCCGGTTTCGTACCACTGGAGCGAGAGTATGTGAGACCGGAGTTGTTTGTCGTGCCCATTTGCGAATATCGCCCGCTCGCCCTGCCTGTCGCAGGCTCCCGCCCGCGCGCCGGGCGCAACGCTTGACGCAAGCCCTGCTAGCCCTGGCGCGACGGGCATCGAGGCAATCCCTCTTGTGGTCAGCGGGACCGGTGACTGATGGCCAAGGCGCGCAACGAGGCTTTACTTTCCGGCCATGAGCCCGGACGCTGATCGCCCCCGCTCCCGTCGGAAACGCGCTGCCTGCCATGCCCGAGACTGCTTCCGCGCGCCGCGCCATCGGCCTGATCGTTCCCTCCTCCAACCGGGTCGTCGAGCGCGTGGCGGCCCGTCTGCTGGCTGGAACTCCGGAGATAGATTGCTGCATCGCCCGGGTGCCCTATGACGGCATCGTCGCGGCCGCGCCGGCTGCCGGCTACAGGCTCGAACCCTTCGACACCGCTGCGATGCTGCTGGAAGAGGCCCGCGTCGATACGATCTGCTGGAACGCGACGCGGGGCGCGGCGCTGGGCTTTGCCGCCGATCGCGACCTGTGCCGGCGGATCGAGGACAAGACGGGCATCCCGGCGGTCACCACCGCTCTCGCGACCCTTGCGCTCCTCGGGGCAGAGCCGGGCCGGCGCGTCGGCCTGATCACGCAGGGCGACGAAGCGGAATCGCTGCATGTCGCCGGGCAGTTTCGCCGTGGGGATGTCGACATCCGCGAGCATCTCTGGCTCGGCATCACCAATAATCTCGATGCCGCGCATCTTACCGGCGACAGGCTGCTCGCCGAGGCAAGGACCCTGGCCGCGCGATCGCGCCTCGACACCATCCTGGTCTGGAGCACCAATCTATCCGGCTACGCCGCAGGCCTGGCCGCCGATCCGGCATCGGATCCGGCCATCCTCGACGCGGCCGAGATCGGCATCAACGCTGCGCTGATAAGCACAAGTGCGCGGCAGCAGAGATAATTGCCCACTAAATAGCCTGAATACCAGTCATTGCATGCAACATGACGAGGGCGGCTGCCCACGCCGGCATTTTACAAGAGATTTCAATCGCCTAAGTCTTGGCACGCTACGTGCTTGACTGGCGCCCATGTGCGCCTTTGCTGACCCGCATCCAGGACAGAGCACCATCCGAGCCGCGACAGGCGCGGAACGGATTGCCCTCGCGGCCCGGCCGCAGGGCGCTCTGCCCCGCCCGCCGGCCTGTTCCCGGCGGGCCGGCGCGCCGCGACATCCCGACTGGCAAAACAAGGATCTCTCGCCGATGCTCACTCGCCGCACCGCCATCGCAGCCGGCCTTGCTGCCCCCTTCGTCGCGCAGGGCAAGCTCGGGGCACAGACACCCAGCCGGGCCGAGACATTGCTGCTGGTGCAGGAATATGGGCCCAACAGCCTGGACATGCAGGGCATCGGCTCGTCGCAGCCGGTCAATGGCGTCGCGCTGAACTGCTATGACCGGCTGCTGCGCTTCAAGCCGGTGCCGATCCCGGGCGGCGGCGGCAACACGATCGCGATGGGCGAGCTCGAGGGCGAACTGGCCGAGAGCTGGCAGGTCGCCTCGGACGGCATGAGCTGCACCTTCAAGCTGCGCGACGCCACCTTCCATTCCGGCCGCAAGGTMACGGCGGCCGATGTGAAATGGTCGCTCGACCGCGCCTGCACGATCGGGGGGTTCGCCACCACGCAGATGAATGCYGGCTCGCTCGAGAAGCCAGRGCAGTTCGTCGTCGTCGACGACAAGACCTTCCGAGTCGACTTCGTCCGCAAGGACAAGATGACGCTGCCGAACCTCGCGGTCACCATCCCCTTCGTGTTCGACTCCGAGCTCGCGATCAAGAATGGCGGCGGCGATCCCCATGCGAAGGAGTGGCTGAAGAACAACGTCGCCGGCTCCGGCGCCTACAAGGTCGAGAGCTGGAAACCCGGCGTCGAGACGATCTATGTCCGGAACGATGCCTGGACCTCCGGCAAGCTGCCGCAGCTTCGCCGCATCATTGCGCGCGACATCGCCTCGCCTTCGACCCGCCGGGCCCTGATGGAGCGCGGCGATGCCGATGTCTCCTACGGGCTGCCACCGAAGGACTTCAAGGACCTGCTCGATGCCGGCAAGGTCAATGTCGTCGGCGTGCCGATCCCCAACGGTGTCTGGGGCTGCTACCTCAACACGCAGGTCGGGCCGTTCAAGGATGTGCGCCTGCGCCAGGCCGTGGCCTGGGTGATGCCCTATGAGAAGCTGCTGCAGGCCTCGCTGTTCGGCCGCGGCGTCGACATGTCGGGCGGGCCCGAGACGCCCAAGGTCACCTGGCCGCAGCCCTTTCCCTACACATCCAACGTCGCCAAGGCCAAGGCGCTGGTCGATGCAGCCGGCGGCGGCTTCTCGACCACGCTGTATTTCGACGCCGGCAATGCGACGGTCGCCGAACCGATGGCGGTGCTGATCAAGGAGGCGCTCGGCGCGATCGGAATCACCGTCGAGATCAACAAGGTGCCGGGCGCGAATTTCCGTACCGAGATCGCCAAGAAGACCAATCCGATGGTGCTGAACCGCTTCGCCGGCTGGCTCGACTATCCCGATTACTACCTGTTCTGGACGATGCACGGCAATAATTCGATCTTCAACATCGCCGCCTATCAGAACCCGGAACTCGACAAGCTGATCGACGCCGCGCGCTTCGCGCCMGACAAGGCAGCCTATGACGCTAATGTCGTCGACTTCATCAAGCTGGTGAACCGCGAGGTGCCGATGGTGCCGATCGCGCAGCCGACCCATGACGTGGCGCTCCAGAAGGCGATCGGCGGCTATCAGTTCCAGCCCTGCCGCGAGCCCGATTTCCGCTACCTGACCAAGGGCTGAGCGCCCAGCGCACCGCCGCCCCGCACGCAACGGCGGCGGCGGCGACTTCGCCGGATTTCGGCAAGGAGGCTGCACAATGCTTCGCATGATCGGCGGGCGGCTGATGACGACGATCCCGTCGGTCATCGGCGTGATCATCGTCACCTTCCTGCTGACGCGGGTGTTGCCGGGGGACACGGCAGCCTATTTCGCCGGGCCCGCAGCGACGCCGCAGGCCATTGCCGAAATCCGCAGCAAGCTGGGGCTCGACCAGCCCTTGCCGGTGCAGTTCGTCTCCTATGTCACGGCGCTGGCCAAGGGCGATCTCGGCCAGTCCCTGACCACCGGCCAGCCGGTGACGGCCGACCTGGCGGCGCGGCTGCCCGCCTCCGCCGAGCTGACGCTTGCGGGTCTGCTGCTGGCCATGTCGGTCGCCCTGCCGCTCGGCGTACTGGCCGCGGTGAAGCAGGGCTCCTGGATCGACCATCTCTGCCGCGTGGTGGCGACGGCCGGCGTCTCGCTGCCGGTGTTCTTCACCGGGCTCCTGCTGGTCTATGCCTTCTATTTCCTGCTCGGCTGGTCGCCGGCGCCTCTCGGGCGGCTCGATGTCTTCGCCTCGGAACCGCCGCGCATCACCGGGCTGTTCTTGATCGACAGCCTGCTTGCCGGGCATGTCGAAACCTTTCGTGCCGCGCTGGCGCAACTGATCCTGCCGGCGGTCACGCTCGGCATCTTCTCGCTGGCGCCGATCACGCGGATGACCCGCGCCTCGATGCTGGCTGTGCTCGGCGCCGATTTCGTCCGCACCGCGCGCGCCAGCGGGCTGACCAATGCCAAGGTCATCGGCACCTATGCCTTTCGCAACGCCATGCTGCCCGTCGTGACCACGCTCGGCATGGTGTTCTCCTTCCTGCTCGGCGCCAATGTCCTGGTCGAGAAGGTCTTCGCCTGGCCGGGCGTCGGCTCCTATGCGGTCGAGGCGCTGATCGCCTCGGATTACGCGCCGATCCAGGGCTTCGTGCTGACCATGGCGATCCTCTACGTCGTGCTGAACCTGCTGATCGACCTGCTCTACGGCGTCATCGATCCCCGCGTCAGGCTGGAAGGGTGAGGCCCGTGAACGACATGAGCAAGCTCGACCCCGCCGCCACGCCCGCCCTGCGCTTCGAGGCGCCGCCCGCGACGAGCCTGTGGGCCCATGCGCGCCATGTCGTCTCGGAAAACCCGATCACCGGCTTCGCCTTCCTGCTGTTCGGGCTGATCGTGCTCGCGGCGATCTTCGGTCCCTCGCTCGTGCCCTACGACCCGCTGGCGAGCAACACCAATGCGGCACTCCAGGCCCCGAGCGCGGCGCATTGGTTMGGCACCGACCAGCTCGGGCGGGACATCTTCAGCCGGGTCATCGCCGCGACGCGGCTCGATTTCACCATTGCGGTCGCCTCGGTCGCGCTCGTTTTCCTGCTCGGCGGGCTCGCCGGCGTCAGCGCCGGCTTCTTCGGCGGCTGGGTCGACAAGCTGGTCGGTCGCATCGCCGACACGATCATGGCCTTCCCGCTCTTCGTACTGGCGATGGGCATCGTCGCGGCGCTCGGCAACAGCGTCACCAATATCGTGATTGCGACCGCCATCATCAATTTCCCGCTCTATGCGCGGGTGGCGCGGGCCGAGGCGAATGTGCGGCGCGAGGCGGGTTTCGTGCAGGCGGCGCGGCTCTCGGGCAATTCCGACTGGCGGCTGCTCCTCACCCAGATCGTGCCCAACATCATGCCGATCATGGCTGTGCAGATGTCGCTGACCATGGGCTACGCGATCCTGAACGCGGCCGGCCTCTCCTTCATCGGCCTTGGCGTACGCCCGCCGACGCCGGAATGGGGGATCATGGTGGCCGAGGGTGCGAGCTTCATCGTCTCCGGCGAATGGTGGATCGCCTTCTTCCCCGGCCTGGCGCTGATGATCGCGGTGTTCTGCTTCAACCTGCTCGGCGACGGCGTGCGCGATCTCGTCGATCCCCAGCGGAGGAATTGACCTTGGCCACGATCCCGCTGCTCGAGATCCGGAACCTCACCGTCGAATTCGCCACGCGCCGTGGGGCGGTGCAGGCGGTGAAATCGATCGATATCAGCGTCGCCAAGGGCGAGACGGTCGCGATCGTCGGCGAGTCCGGCTCGGGCAAATCGGTGACCTCCTATGCCGTGGTGCGCATTCTCGACCGGGCCGGCCGGGTCGCAGAGGGTTCGATCTCGTTCTCAGGCGTCGATCTCGTCGCCGCCGACGAGGCGCAGATGCGCGACCTGCGCGGGCGCGAGATCTCGATGGTCTTCCAGAACCCGCGCGCCGCGCTCAACCCGATCCGCAAGGTCGGACGGCAGATCGAGGACGTGCTGCTGCAACATGTCCAGGCGACGCGCGCGACCGCCAGGGAGAAGGCGATCGAGGCCCTGACGCGCGTCAGGATCGCAAGGCCCGAAGAGCGCTACGATGCCTACCCGTTCGAGCTTTCGGGCGGCATGTGCCAGCGCGTGGTGATCGCGCTCGCCATCACCTGCCAGCCGCAGCTGCTGATCGCCGACGAGCCGACCACGGGGCTCGACGTCACCACGCAGAAGGCGGTGATGGATCTCATCGTCGAGCTCACCCGCGAGCGCGGCATGTCGACGATCCTGATCACCCATGATCTCGGGCTGGCTGCCGCCTATTGCGACAAGGTCGTGGTCATGGAGAAGGGCCGCGTCGTCGAGACGGCCGCGGCCAGTGAGATCTTCCGCAATCCGCAGCACCCCTATACCCGCCGGCTGATGCAGGCGACGCCGCGCATCGGCATGTCGCTCGCCGATCTGCTGACCGAACCGCCGAAGGCGGAGCCGGTGCCCAAGACAGCGCCCGCCCCCTCGCCTGTCCCCACCTCCTCTGGCGCGGCGCGAGGCGAAGCGGCCCCTGGGCCGCTGCTCAGCGTCGAGGCGCTGGTGAAGGAGTATCCGCGCCCGGCTACGGGGGCGTTCCTCGCCAGGCTGATGGGCAAGGCGGAGCCTGGGAAGCCCGGCTTCCGCGCCGTCGACGGTATCAGCTTCTCAATTGCGCGCGGCGAGACGCTCGGGCTCGTCGGCGAATCCGGCTGCGGCAAGTCGACGACCTCGATGATGATCACGCGGCTGATCGACCCGAGTGGCGGCAGGATCGTCTTTGACGGCAGCGATATCGGCGCGATCCCCGCCCGGCAGTTTGCGGCCTCGCCCCAGCGCCGGCGCATCCAGATGGTGTTCCAGGACCCGACCGACAGCCTCAACCCGCGCTTCACTGCCGAGCGGGCGATTGCCGACCCGATCATGCGGATGGGCGCGATCCGCGGCCGCGATGCGCTGCGGGCGCGCTGCGAGGACCTGGCGCGGCTTGTCGGCCTGCCGGCCGAGCTGATCGACCGGTTCCCGCATCAGCTCTCGGGCGGGCAGAAGGCGCGCGTCGGCATCGGCCGCGCGATCGCGCTCGACCCCGACCTCGTCATCCTGGACGAGCCGACAGCGGCGCTCGACGTTTCCGTCCAGGCGGTCGTCCTGAACCTGCTGGAGGAGTTGAAGGGGCGGCTCGGCATGAGCTATCTCTTCGTCTCGCACGACCTGAATGTGGTGCGGCTGCTCTGCGACCGGGTGATCGTGATGCGCAGCGGCGCGATCGTCGAGGAAGGTACCGCAGAAGAGGTTCTGGGCAACCCGAGAGCCGAGTACACCAGAGAGCTGCTGACCGCGATTCCGCATCCGCCGATGTGACGGTGCAAGATGCCGTTGCGCATGCAGCGCCGAAACCGGCCATGGCCTTTGGAGACGCCTTTCATGAAGATCAACGACCCTGCCGTGCTTGCCGAAGTCGAGGCCGCCTTCGCGACCTATGAAAAGGCGCTGACGAGCAACGACGTGGCCACGCTGGACGCGCTGTTCAGGGACAGCCCGCTGACGCTGCGCTATGGCGTGGCCGAGAACCTCTACGGCCATCATCAGATCGCCGCGTTCCGCTCGGCGCGCTCGCCCGTCGGGATCGAGCGCGCGCTCGAACGCACCGTCATCACCAGCTATGGCGATGCGATGGCGACCGCCAACACGATGTTCCGCCGCGCCAGCATGCAGGGCAAGGTCGGCCGGCAAAGCCAGACCTGGGTCAAGTTTCCCGAAGGCTGGCGGGTCGTCGCMGCCCATGTCAGCGTCATCGCGGAATGAGTCTTTCGCGTCGGGCCATGACCTTGGCCATGACCGTCGCGTCGATGCCTGTCATGCAGGCGCCTGCGCCCCTGCCCGTTCTCCGGTGCTGATGCCATGCCGCCCCGCGCCCTCCCCGTCAGAGCCAAGCCCGCAGCCCCGGCGCCGACGCGCACGGAGGCGCTGCGCCTTCAGATCGCCGACGAGATCGTCTCCGGTGCGCTCGAACCGGGGACGCCGCTCGACGAGCAGGATCTGGCGGCGCGGTTCGGCGTCTCGCGGACACCCGTGCGCGAGGCGATCCGCCAATTGTCCGCCTCGGGCCTCGTCAGCGTCCGGCCGCACCGCGGGGCGGTTGTCGCCTTGCCGACCCCGCGGCAGCTCGACGACATGTTCGAAGCCATGGCCGAGCTGGAGGCGCTCTGCGCCGGGCTCGCCGCCCGCAACATGACCGTGCCCGAACGGCGCGGGCTCGAAGGGCTGCACCAGGCCCTGCGCGCGCTGGTGCATGAGGGCGATCCCGCGCGCTATCACGAGACCAACGAGGCCTTTCACGCCGCGATCTATGCCGGATCGCATAATGGCTATCTGGCGGAGCTGACGCTGATGACGCGCGCCCGGGTCGCGCCGTTCCGCAGGGCGCAGTTCCGGGCGACCGGGCGGCTCGGCGGCTCCTATCGCGAGCACGACCTGATCGTCCAGGCGATCCTGCGCGGCGACCAGCCCGGCGCGAGCGAGGCGATGCGCGCCCATATCGGCATCGTGCGCGATGCGTTCAGGAGCTATGCGGGCGCGCCCTGACGCGCGCCCTGCGCTGCGACATAGGCCCGCCAGCCCCCGAACTCGCTGACGTCGCGCGCCGCCTCGGTCGCGATCTGCTCGCAGAGAAAGCCCTTGACCCGCGTGCCGTCGGCCAGCGCCAGCGTGCCGATGCCGAKCGGCGAAGGAATGCCGGCAACGAAACGGCCAAAGCCTTCGGGAGGCAGCGCCCAGACCTCGAGCGCGATCGGAGTTCCCCCTTGCCCGACCCGGATCAGGCCCGGCCGCGCCGGCGGTCCGCCCGGCAGGGCAAAGAGGCGGTATTCGGCGCTTGTACTCGTCGCGCGCTGGAAGATCGCGCCGAGCGCGGTCAATTCTCCGTTCAGGGGCATGCCCGAGAGATGCGCGCCGACAACGGCGATCTCAAGCATGCCAGGCGCGGCAGTGGCCGGCTCGTTCGCCGGCGGCAGCGGCAGGCCGGTCGCGCCCAGCGTCAGTCCCGACGCCTGATGGAAGGCCCGCCCGAGGCTGGCCAGCGACGCATCCTGGCCGGACGGCGCGATCAAGGTGACGCCGGCTGCGGTGCCGTCCTCCATCAGGCTCACCGGCACGGCGAGCGCGCACATATCGAGCAGGTTGACGAAATTGGTGTAGCGGCCGAGCAGCGAATTCCGGCCGATCGGGTCTGTCGCCATCTCGGCCAGCGTGACCGGCCGCGGCACGGTCGGCACCATCATGGCATCGATGCCCTTCAGAGCGGCCCGGGCGCAGAGAGCAAGCCCGGCCAGCCGGTATTGCGCCGCGAAGGCCTCGGCCGCATCCGGCAGCGGCCGCCCCGTGATGACCTGCCGGATCACCGGCAGGATCGCCTCGGGTTCGGCCATCAGCAGGTCGCGGATGGCGAGATAGCGCTCCGCCACCCAGGGCCCGTCATAGAGCAGCCGGGCGGTCTCGTAGAATGGCGTCATGTCGATGGGGACGATGATCGCGCCCAGCGCTCGCGCCCGTTCGACCGCAAGGGCAAAGCTCGCCGCCGCCGCCGGAGCGCCGTCGAAATCGAGATCGGCTGGGCGCKGGATGGCGAGCCGCGGATGCGGCGCCAGTGCGCCCGGCCGCCCGAACGGTATGGAACGGGAGAACGGGTCGGTCGCATCGGGGCCGGCGATCACCTCCAGGACGGCCGATGCGTCATCGACGGTCAGCGCGAACACCGAAACGCAGTCGAGCGTGCGGCAGGCCGGAACGACGCCCGCCGTCGAGACCAGGCCGAGGCTCGGCTTGAGGCCGACGAGGTTCTGCAGGCCGGCGGGCACCCGGCCCGACCCCGCGGTGTCGGTGCCGAGCGCGACAGGAACGATGCCGGCCGCAACCGCGCAGGCGGAGCCGGAGCTCGAGCCTCCCGGCACGAGATCGGGGCGCAAGGCGTTGCGCGGCACGCCATAGGGCGAACGCGTGCCGTTCAGGCCGGTGGCGAACTGGTCGAGATTGGTCTTGCCGATGATGATCGCGCCCTCTTCCCGCAACCGCGCAACCACGCCGGCATCCGCGACGGGGAGATAGGAGAAAGCCGGACATGCCGCGCTGGTGGCGAGCCCGGCGACATCGATATTGTCCTTGACCGCGATGGGCACGCCCCAGAGCCTGCGACCCCGTGGGCCCTCGGCCTGCAGGCGCGCCGCCTCGGCCAGCGCTTCCGTTTCGAGCCGCAGGCTGATGAAGATCGCTTCGTCGTCATGGTCGCGATAGCGCGCATAGGCTGCCGCAATCGTCTCCGGGATCGTGCGCCGGCCGGCAAGATGATCAGCGAGAAGCATGGTCATTGTGCTCACGAGATAGCCCCTCTTCTTTCCAGCCTATGAAATGAGCAATTGCTTGCGAGATGCATGCGAAGATTATGCATGCCGCCACCTGCATCGGCCGCGCTGCGCAGCCGGACCCGTGCGATCCGCCGATCGCGCCCCTCTGACGCTCAAATTGATCAAGCGATTTCAAATCCTTAGCTGGAACCGCCCGCAACTYCGGGGCCGCAACCCGCGCTCAGGCACAGCCCTTGCAAAGCTTGTTCCGTTCGCCAGCGACGGGAGCGCCTTTCGTGAGCCGGTCCGAGATTGCAGCCCAGCCCTTCCCGATCAGCGTCGATTTCGCGCGAACCGCGCTCGTGATCATCGACATGCAGCGGGATTTCCTGGAGCCGGGCGGCTTTGGCGCCGCGCTCGGCAATGATGTCGCCCTGCTCGGCGCGGCGCTCCTGCCCTGCAAGGCCATGCTCGCAGGAGCCCGCGCCGCCGGCATGCTGGTAATCCACACGCGCGAGGGCCACCGGCCCGATCTCTCGGACGCGCCGCCGGCCAAGGTGCTGCGCGGCGATCCGGCCACACGCATCGGCGCGGCGGGGCCGATGGGGCGTATCCTCGTCCGCGGCGAGGCCGGCCATGACATCGTGCCGGCGCTGGCGCCGCTGCCCGGCGAACCGGTGATCGACAAGCCCGGCAAGGGCGCCTTCTACCAGACCGATCTCGACCTGATGCTGCGCAATCGCGGCATCGAGACGCTGCTCGTCAGTGGCGTGACGACCGAGGTCTGCGTCCACACCACCGTGCGCGAGGCGAATGACCGGGGCTATCGCTGTCTCGTCCTCGGCGACGCCTGCGCCTCGTACTTTCCGGAATTCCACAGAGTGGGCCTGGCGATGATCGCAGCCCAGGGCGGCATTTTCGGCTGGGTCTCGTCCACGGATGCGGTGCTGGCCGCCCTCGCAGCCAAGGACCGGGCTGCCTAGAGCAAGCTGCGGAAAAGCGGCAACGGTTTTTCGCGTTAAGAATGCCCTAAACTATTAGATTTGTTCACGTTTTCCGCGTTTTGACGATTTCTTCCAAACGCAGCGTGATCCAAGCGCGGAGGTGAAGACCATGACGAGCGCGACAAGCAGGCCACAATTGTGGACGCCGGGCGACTGGAACGCCCTGTTCGGTTTCGGTACCAATATCCTAGTCAATCTGCTGGTGCTGACCGGGCTTCTGCAATTCGTGCTGAAGATGCCTGCTGAGATCGTCTTCGGCCGCATCCTGCCCGCGCTTGGTCTGATGATGCTGCTCTCGACCGGTTATTACGCCTGGCTCGCCTACCGGCTCGCCAGGGAAACCGGCCGCGACGATGTCTGCGCCCTGCCCTCGGGCATCAGCGTGCCGCATATGTTCGTCG
>NZ_JBFTLD010000174.1:0-13785 GCF_056396265.1 Allobosea sp. 05T422_2
TCGGGGAGCCGGGTGACACGCATAACTACAAGCGCATCCTCTATCGCGGCATCCGTTACGACCTCCTGGTCCTGGCGATGATCGAGGAGATCGGCGAACTCTATCGCCTCGACGCCGAGAAGGTGCTGATGCACGGCTTCTCCGGCGGCGGGCAGTTCGTGCACCGCTTCTTCTATCTGCACCCGGAGCGACTGCTGGGGGTTTCGATCGGCGCTCCCGGCGTCGTGACGCTGCCGAACCCGGACAAGCCGTGGTGGCTCGGGACAGGCGATCTGAAGAGCATCTTCGGACGTGAACTTGATCTGTCCGAGATGCGGAAGGTCGCGGTCCAGATGGTCATCGGCGGCGATGACATCGAGACCTGGGACGTCACCGTCGCTCCCAGTTCCTCGAACTGGATGGAGGGCATCAACGAGACCGGCGTGACGCGGGTCGATCGCCTGCGCTCGCTGGAGCGCGCCTTCCTGAGCCTCGATATCCCGGTGCGCTTCGATGTCGTGCCCGGCGTCGAGCATATCGGACATCTCGTGCACCCCCCGGTGAAGGAGTTCTTCGCCAGCGCGCTTGCCCAACGGCAAAACCTCTAGCGGGGGCAGGGCGCGGCGATCTGCCAGCCATTTGGGCGGTGACACCGGAAAACCGGGCGCCGCTCGTGAACGAAAGGGAGAGATCATGAAGGTTGCATGGCTTGCGGCCCTGGCCGCGCTCGCCTGCCCGATGCAGGCGCTCGCTCAGGTCCCGAAGCAGGGTGGCGAGCTGCGCATCGCGCTCTCCACCGATATCACGAGCAGCGAGCCGGGTGTTCGGCGCAGCGGCGACAGCGACACCATCCTCCATCATGTGCTCGAGGCTCTGGTCGCCTATCGCGAAGACCTGACCATCGCGCCGTTGCTGGCCGAGTCCTACACGGTCGGCGATGGCGGCCGCAGCTACAGCTTCACCCTGCGCGACGGCATCACCTTCCATAACGGTGCGCCGATGTCCTCGGCGGACGTGAAATGGAGCTGGGACCGAATGCTGGACCCGGCGACGAAATGGCAGTGCCGGGGTTGGTATGACGGTTCGCAGGACGCGAAGATCGAGGCGATCGAGACGCCCGATGCCCGCACGGTGGTCTTCAGGCTCGCCGCGCCGTCGGCGCTCTTCCTGCACTATGTCGCCAATGTCCAATGCCTGACCGGCATCCTGCACAAGGATTCGGTMGGGCCGAACGGCGAGTGGCGTCAGCCGGTCGGCACGGGCCCCTTCACCTTCGCCGAGTGGCGCAAGAACTCGTTCATCCTCCTCAAGAAATTTGCCGGCTACCGACCGCGTTCCGAGCCGATGAGCGGCTATGCCGGCGCGCGCCTCGCCCATGTCGATCAGGTGCGCTGGATGGTGGTGCCCGACGATGCCACGCGCAGGACGGCCTTGCGGGCAGGCCAGATCGACTGGATCGTCACCGATGTTTCGGATGTGGTCGAGCTGAGGGCGGCCAAGGGCGTCAGGGTCTCGACCGCACAGGGGCTGAGCTGGAACGTGCTGCTCGTCCAGACACGCGATCCGCTCTTCGCCGATATTCGCGTCAGACGCGCGCTAGCCCATGCTATCGATCTCAAGACGCTGGTGGAAACCAGGACGGACGGGCTCGGCAAGCCCAATCCCTCGGCCATCCCGGACTCGAGTTCGGCCCACACGGCCGTCCACGGCAAGGGTTATGCCTACGACCCCGATCTCGCCCGCAGGCTGCTGAAGGAGGCCGGATATGACGGGCGGCCGATCAAGCTGCAGACGTCGCAGAAGCTCGCCCATCTCTACGATACCGCCATCATTCTCCAGTCGATGCTCAAGCAGGCGGGCTTCAATGTCGATCTCGAGGTGCTGGAATGGGCAACCCAGCTCGACCGCTACAGCAAGGGCAATTTCCAGCTTCAGTCCTTCCGCTTCACGGCACGGCTCGAACCTTCGCTGAACTACAAGACGATCGTCGGCTCCAAGGATGTCGATCCTGACAACCAGTGGGAGGACCCGCATGCGATCGCGCTGCTGTCCTCGTCGACGGCGGAGCTCGATCCCGGCCGACGCCAGGCGATCTTCGACGAACTGCACCTGCGCATGATCGACCAGGCACCGATCGTCAGCCTCTACAACACCCCCCTCGTCGAAGCCTCGAGCGACCGCGTCGACGGCATCGGCGTCACCGGCTTCGGCAAGATGCGCGCCTGGGGCGTGTGGATCACCCGTTAGCAGGAGCAAGCCAATGACGACCTCGCCCTTTCCCTTCGTCTCCATCTCCGGTGCCCCGCGCGAGCGCGGCCGGCAATATGGCGAGGCCGCCAGGGAGCGCGTGCGCCGGAGCGTCGGGCTCTATGGCGACCAGCTCGCGGAGTTCGGCTACTCGGCCGCGGCCCAGTCCGAACTGATCACGGCGTTCGCGGGCGAGATCGAGGCCTTCGGAGCCCATTACATCGAGGAGATGCGCGGGATAGCCGAAGGGGCTGGCGTCACGCTCGAAGACATCGTGATAGTCAATGCCAGGACCGAGGTCATCGCCAAGGCCCGCATCGAACGGAGCAGGCCGCAGCGGGAACAAGACGAAGCCGATGATGGCTGCACCGGTCTCGTGGTCATGCCGGAGCGCAGCCTGTCGGGGCGGCTGATCCACGCCCAGAACTGGGACTGGCGCGCCGAATGCGCGGAGACGGCGATCGTGCTGCGGGTGCGCCCCGATAACGGCCCGGATTTCCTGACCTTCGTCGAGGCCGGGGGGCTTGCCCGTTCCGGCATGAATGCGGCTGGGCTCGCCATCACCGCCAATTATCTCGACAGCGACCGCGACTATCGCCAGCAGGGGGTGCCGCTTGCCTTGATCCGCCGCAAGGTGCTCGAGCAATCCCATCTCGCTTTCGCGATCAGGGCCGTCGCGACGACGCAGAAGACCTGCTCGAACAACATGATCCTGTCGAGCGCAGAGGGGTTTGCGGTCAATTACGAATGCGCCCCGGACGAGGCTTTCGCGATCTATCCGAGCGACGGGCTGATCGTGCACGCCAATCACTGGGTCAGTCCCATTGCGCTCGGCAAGCTCAGGGATACCGGTCTCATCAACGTGCCGGACAGCGTCTACCGCGACTGGCGTGTGCGCCGATTGCTGGATCAGAGCGGTGGCACCCTGTCCGCCGCCGAGGTTAAGGCTGCGCTCTTCGACGATTTCGCCACGCCCTACAGCGTCTGCCGGCCACCGCGGCCCGGCCTGCGCGACGCTCACCTCTCGGCGACCGTCGCGATGGTGGTGATGGAGCCGGCGAGCGGCGTGATGGAGGTGGCTGCTCTTCCCGCCCTCGATCGCCGCTTCACCCAATACAGCCTCGCCGACGAGCCGAAGATGCTCGCGGCCTGACATTTCTATCCACGGGAGGAATGAATGAGAATGCGTTTCACGGCACTCGCATTGATGATGGGTGCTGCCTGTTTTCAGGCGTCGACGGCTGAGGCCGACACTCTGCGCGTGCGTCTCAATGCCGATATCCGGAGCGTCAATCCCGGGGTGAACCGGGACGACACGACGGATGGCGTGGTGCTTCACATGGTCGAGGGCCTCGTCGGCTACTCCGCCAACGGCACCCCGAAGCCGCTGCTCGCAGACAGCATCGAGGTGTCTCCGGATGGGCTGACCTATACGCTCAGGCTGCGCAAGGGCGTGAAGTTCCACGATGGCACGACGCTGACATCCGCGGATGTCGTCTGGAACTGGCAGCGCTACATGGACCCGAAGACGGGCTGGCTCTGCACGGGAGAGTACAACGGATCGGACATACTCAAGGTCGAGATCGCCGCTCCCGATGCGGACACCGTCGTCTTCACCCTGAACCGGCCGAGTTCTGTCTTTCTCGCGGGCATCGCGCGGAACCAGTGCGGGCAGACTGCGATCATCGCCCGCTCGTCCTTCAACCCTGACGGCTCGTTCAAGGCGCCGGTCGGGACCGGGCCATTCAAGTTCGGGGAATGGAAGCGCGGTGAATATGTCCGCCTTGACAGGTTCGACGGCTATACCGATCGCGGCGGCGAGCCGGATGGTTATGTCGGGGGCAAGCGCGCGCTCGTCGATACCGTCAATTTCATGGTGATCCCCGACAACGCCACGGCCAAGGCCGCGCTGCTGCGTGGCAATATCGACATCCTGCCTTCGCTGGCGGCAGCCGATATTCCAGAGCTGAAGGCGCGGCCGGAGATCAAGGTCTCGTCCTCGCCGACCATGATGCTCAACACGATCCTGCTGCAGACCCGCGATCCGCTGCTGGCCAACGTCAAGATGCGTCAGGCCATCGCCGCCGCGATCGACACGCGCGAACTCGTCAAGGCCGTATCGGAGGGGCTGGGGCAACCAAACGCTTCGGTCGTCCCGACGGAATCGCGCTTCGACTCGAAGGAGCAGGCCCGCCTCCATAGCTATGACCCGGCCAAGGCTGCCCGCCTGCTGAAGGAGGCGGGTTATGCCGGCCAGCCGATCGTGCTGATGGCGAACAAGAACGAGCGCGACACTTATGAGAGCGCTGTCATCGCCCAGGCGATGCTGCAATCGGCCGGAATCAACGCGACGCTCGAGGTGCTGGAATGGGCGACGCAGCTCGATCGTTACAGCAAGGGCAACTACCAGATGCAGTCCTTCTCCTATTCGGCCCGCTATGACCCCGCCCTGGCCTATGGCGCGGTGATGGGCTCGAAAGACAAGCGGCCGAACCGGATCTGGGACGATCCGCAGGCGGAGGAACTCCTGCGCGATATCCTGGCGTCGACCAAGGATGGCGAACGTCAGGCCCTGTTCGACAAGCTCCATGCTCTCTTCATCGAGCAGGCGCCGTTTCTGATGCTCTATAACGGTGTCGAAGTCGCCGCGGCGCGCTCGAGCGTCCAGGGCTATGCCGCGACCATCATGCCGAAGCCGAGACTCTGGGCCGTCAGCCTCAAGAAGTGACCGATGGGCGCGCAGGCAAACCGCCCTCCAGCGGGCCGCCTGCGCTGTCGTCCGCCAGGTGTCCCCAACAAGCGAGACATGATGAAAGTCGCGTTGATCCAGATGAATGCCGGCCAGGACAAGGCCGCCAATATCGCCATCGCACAGCGCCTGATCGAACAGGCCTGCCGAGAAGAGAAACCCGATCTCGTCATGCTGCCGGAGTGCTTCACGCTCTATGGCGGCGATGCCGACGCCCAGCGCGCCGCGGCCGAGCCGTGCCCGGGCGGCGAAGCCTATGCCATGCTGCGAGAGGCTGCCGCCCGCCACGCCGTCTACATCCATGGCGGCTCGTTGAACGAGCGTGACGGAGACCGCATCTTCAACACCAGTCTCGTCTTCGACCGCATGGGGCGCGAGGTCGCCCGCTATCGCAAGATCCACCTCTTCGCGATCACCGCGCCGGATGGCACGGTCTATGACGAAGGCAAGATCTACGGCGCGGGATCCGAGCTGGTGACCTTCGATCTCGACGGCGTCACTGTCGGCTGCACGATCTGCTATGATCTGCGTTTCCCCGAATTGTTTCGCGCGCTTGTCGACGCTGGCGCCCGCATGATCGCGGTGCCGGCAGCCTTTACCCTGCACACCGGCAAGGAGCATTGGGAGCCGCTGCTGCGGGCCCGTGCCATCGAGAGCCAGTGCTTCATTCTCGCGCCCGGGCAGGAGGGGCCCTTCGAGGAAGATGGGCAGATACTCTACAATTACGGGCACTCGCTCATCGCCGAACCATGGGGCGCGGTCATCGCCAAGCGCGCCCTGGGCGAAGGCATCGTTGCAGCTCGGCTGGATCTTGCCGCGATCGATCTCGCCCGCACGCGCATCCCGCTGGCGCGCCACCGCCGTCTGCCCTTTGCCTCTGTCAGGTGAGCATCCGATGACGCGGAAACAGCCCAAGATCGGCTGCTGGCTTGCAGCGCCCGACGTGGTCTTCGTCGAAATCGCGGCGGACCTGGCATTCGATACGCTCGTTCTCGATGTCGAGCACGGGACGCTGTCGCTTGGGGATCTCGACAAGCTCATTCCACTTGCTCGCGCCCTGAAGCTCGAAGTTCTGGTCAAGGTTGCCGGGCCGCAGGCCGAGCCGATCCAGCAGGCGCTCGATTTCGGCGCGAATGGCGTCGTGATCCCGCATGTCGGTTCGGTGGCGCATGCAACGGCAATCTGCCGTTCGGCGAAATACCCGATGCTGGGAACCCGGAGTTATGCCGGAGCCCGCAGCGTCCGCTATGGCGCGCCGTCCGCCAGCTATTTCGAGGACGATAACCGCGAAACCGCCTGTTACCCGATGGTCGAGACGGCCGAGGCGCTTGCCGATGTCGAAGCCATTCTCGCCCTGCCGACCGTGGATGGCGTTTTCGTTGGCCCCTCGGACCTTTCGCTGACGCGGGGGAGAGGTCGCTATCGCTTCAGTGATGCCGACAGGGGCGATATCGGCCGGATCGCTTCAGCCTGCGCTGCAGCGGAAAAGCCCTGGATCATGCCGGCATGGTCCGCAGCAGAACGAGCCTTCGCCGGGGAACACGGCGCGTCACTCCTGGTGGTCGCGGAGCAGCAGGCAGCGATGGCCAGCGGGCTCCAGATGGCGCGCACTGCCGTGTAACGATGCGCGGCCTCGTGCGCCTGACCACTGGGCGGTTCCGGGCTTGCAGAGATGTCGGCCTCCCCCGCGCTGACGGGGCAATGACCTCCTCCGCCAGACGGACCTCTCGGCTTCTCATGTGAAGAAAGCGGGCAACGCCGCGTCGTTGCGGCGCTGCATGAGGTCGCCGCCATCGGCCTCCCTGTCCGATGAGCCGACGCACGGTTTGGCTCCAATTTTTGATGGAAGCTCCGCGAATGGGGGGCGGACGGCGCAGACAATTCGTCCGAATTTGTAGCAATATCAATTGATTGCGAGATGGCACAGCGCTTGCGCTACCGGCATTCACCGAGAGCTACAAATGAGCGCCGAGCATGCTGTGGCAGGCCATCGTCGATTTCGACGGAACGATAACGTGTGAAGACACGACCGACCAGATCCTGGCCCGTTTCGCGGAACCGGGCTGGGAGGCTATCGAGGACGACTGGGTTTCCGGCCGGATCGGCTCCCGCGAATGCATGGCCAGGCAGGTCGAATTGCTGCGCGTGCTGCCGGCCGTGCTCGACGGCTTCACCGAGACGATTGCGATCGATAGCGGCTTCAGCGCCTTCGTCGCACTCTGCCGGCGGCACGATATCCCGGTTACGGTCGTCTCCGACGGCCTTGACCGCACGATCCGCGCGGTGCTGGGCCGGATCGGGCTCGGCGCACTGCCCGTCATCGCCAATCACCTCGCTGCGGTCGGCGGCGAGCGCTGGCAGTTGACGTCGCCGCATGCCGCACTATCCGGCGATTGCGCGAGCGGCACCTGCAAATGTCGAGTGGCCGACGGCTTCGGACGACCGCTGACCCTGCTCGTCGGTGACGGCCGCTCGGATTTCTGTCTCGCCGGCCAGGCGGATCTCGTCTTCGCCAAGAAAAGCCTCATCGGGCATTGCCACGACAACGCTCTGCCTCATCACCCCTTCTCCGATTTTTCCGAGGCCGTCGGCCTGCTGGAAGAACTGCTGGCCAGCCCGGTGACGAGCGGAGCCCAGAACCAACTCAAGGATATGATCGATGGATGACGGATACGCCTTGCTTGAGCCGGCTTCCCCGGTACTGGCTGGTCTGCAATCCCGGCCGACGAGCCTCCATGCCGAGGAGGAGGCGCGCCTGCTCGCCCTCGAAGCGGAATACTGCTCCCATGGCGACACGGTCCATTACACGCAGTTCCCGAAGATCTTCTCGGGCTGCGACGGCTCCTACATGTTCGATGCCGAGGGCAATCGCTTCCTCGATCTGCAGATGTGGTATTCGGCGGTCAATTTCGGCTACGCCAATCCGCGCCTGAACGCGGCGCTGAAGCGCCAGATCGACACTCTGCCGCAAGTTGCGAGCCAGTATCTCCACCGCGAGAAGATCGAACTCGCCGCGATGATCGCCCGTGATGCGCAGGCGAAATTCGGCAGCAAGGGCCGGGTGCATTTCAATGTCGGCGGCGCACAGGCGGTCGAGGATTCACTGAAGCTCGTGCGCAATGCGAGCAACGGCAAGAGCCTGATGTTCGCCTTCGAGGGCGGCTATCACGGCCGCACGCTCGGTGCCTCCGCCATCACCTCGTCCTACCGTTACCGCCGGCGCTTCGGCCATTTCGGCGAGCGGGCCCAGTTCGTGCCGTTTCCCTACCATTTCCGCGCGCCCAAGGGCATGAGCAAGGAAGAATACGGCGTGCATTGCGTGAAGCAGTTCGCGCGCCTGTTCGAGAGCGAGTATAACGGCGTCTGGGATCCCAAGGCCGGCCAGTCGGAATATGCGGCCTTCTATGTCGAGCCGCTTCAGGGCACCGGCGGCTACGTCATTCCGCCTCCGAATTTCTTCATCGAGCTGAAGAAGGTCCTCGATCAGCACGGCATCCTGCTCGTCGTCGACGAGATCCAGATGGGCTTCTACCGGACCGGAAAGCTGTGGTCGATCGAGCATTTCGGCGTGCAGCCGGATGTGATCGTCTTCGGCAAGGCGGTCACCAACGGGCTGAACCCGCTCTCCGGCATCTGGGCCAAGGAAGAGCTGATCAACCCCACCATCTTCCCGCCAGGTTCGACCCACTCGACCTTCAACGCGAACCCGCTCGGCACCGCCGTCGCGCTCGAGGCGATGAAGATGATGGAGGAGGACGACTACGAGACCATGGTGATGGWGAAGGGGGCCTATTTCCTCGAAGGCTTCCAGGAACTGAAGCGCCGGCACCGGATCGTTGGCGACGTCGATGGTCTCGGCATGGCGCTGCGCATCGAGATCTGCGAGCCGCATGACAGCTACACCCCGTCGAAGCGGTTGGTCGACCTGATGTGCGACGAAGGCATGAAGGCCGATCTGGTGGTCGACGGCCAGCGCTACGGGCTCGTCCTCGACATTGGCGGCTACCACAAGAACGTCATTACACTGGCTCCGGCGCTGACAATGACCCACGCGGAGATCGATCTGGCGCTCGCGCTGCTCGATCAGTTGTTCACGCGCGTCGCCAGGGTTTGAAAACGGCGAGGTCGGACGTGCAGTTGCGTGTGATCGACCTCGACGGCAGTGCGGCGGTTCAGGAGCCGCTGCACCGGCGCATCGATGCGGGAGCCGCCACCCGCATCGATGCGACCGATCTTGGAAGCGCATTGCGTATCGTCGCAAGCAGGCGGGCGCTGAGCCTGCTGCACGAGCGACTGCGCGCGAAACCCATGCGCGAAGGCGAGGCTTCCGTGACATTCTACGGATCAGGCGACTTCCATCATCTGACGGCCGGCCTGCTTGCGCAGACCGGTCGGCCGCTGACGGTCGTGCATTTCGACAATCACCCCGACTGGGTGCGGTTTCCGGCGACCGTGAATTGCGGCGCCTGGGTCAACCGCGCCCTCGAACTCGAACACGTCAAACGGGTCGTGACGATCGGCCCGTGCAGCAGCGACCTGGTCAGGCCGGAATGGCAATTCGCCAATCTGGACGCGGTCTCCGACGGGCGGATTGAACTCTACCCATGGCGGCATGCGCCCTCTCGCGTCTGGCGCCGCTATCGTGATGGACGCGGGCACACGCAGAAGGCCGGGGCACTGCACTGGCGCAATCTCGCGAATGAGAACTGGGGCGACTTCCTCGATGAGCTGATCCGCAACCTGCCGACCCGTCGGATCTGGTTGACGATTGACAAGGATGTTCTTGGCCCGGGCGATGCCGCGACCAACTGGGATCAGGGCGAGCTGCCGCTCGAGAATCTGCTGCTTGCGATCGAACGGCTGGCGGAGCAGTGCGAGATCGTCGGCGTCGATATCTGCGGCGACTATTCCGAGCCACGCTTCGCCGATCCGTTCCGGGCGACGCTCGCCTATTTCGATCATCCGCCGCGACGCCCGGTCACGGACGCCGAGCTGGCGGTCAATGCGCGCGTGAACGGTGTCTTGCTGGATTGCTTCGACCGGGTGCTGCCATGACGCTCGTGCTCTGGTTCGCCTTGTCGGTGATCTGCGATGTCGCAGGCCAGCTCTGCTTCAAGCTTGGGGCTGATCGTTTGCCCGACGTACACGGACGGGCGCTCGTCCTGGCCGCGCTGCGGGACAGCTGGATCTGTTGKGGAATCCTGATCTACCTCGTCGAGGTCGTGGTTTGGTTGCGGATTCTTGCCGAAGTGCCGCTTTCGATCGCGTTCCCGATCGCCAGCCTGAATTTCCTTGGCGTCACGCTTGCCAGCGCCGTGTTCCTCAAGGAGCGCGTCGTGCGTCGGCAATGGCTCGGCGCCTGTCTCATCACTCTTGGCGTCGTCATCGTCGCCCGCACCGCCTGAGGGATTCGTTTCCGTGGCAGCAAAAGACAACAGCCTTCGCTTCGCCGGTGGCCGGACCGGGTTCCTCCTGATCCATGGCCTGGGGGGCACGCCAGTCGAGCTGCGGCTCGTCGCGCGCGCGCTGGCGCGGGCCGGTCACACCGTTCATTGCCCCCGGTTGGCGGGGCATTGCGGCAGCGAGGGCGATCTCCTGGCGACGGGCTGGCGCGACTGGACAGCCAGCGTAGAAGCCGAGCTCGCACGGATGAAGCTGATTTGCGACACGGTCATCGTCGGGGGACTGTCGATGGGGGCGGTAATGGCGATGCATATCGCGGCACGCCACCGCGACGACGTACAGGGGCTTGCCCTCTACGCCCCGACGCTCTGGTATGATGGTTGGTCGATCCCCTGGTACAGCTTTCTGCTGAAGCTGCTGATCAACACGCCCATGGGCCGCCGCTATCGCTTTGTCGAGCGCGAGCCCTATGGCGTCAAGGATGAGCGCACCCGCGCGATGATCGTGGGGGCGATGGGCGGCGGGGACAGCTCGCAGGCCGGCCTCCTGGGCACGCCCGCGGGCTCGCTTCAGCAGATGTGGGCGCTGATCAAGGACACGCGCCGCCGGATGGGCGAGATCACCTGTCCCGCGCTCGTCGTGCAGGCGCGCGAGGACGACATCTCCGGTCTCTCCAATGCGGCCTATATCCAGCGGCGCCTTGGCGGAATCGTCGATACCGTCGTGCTGAATGACAGCTATCATCTCGTGACCATCGACCAGCAGCGCGATGTCGTGATCGACCGCTCGCTTGCCCTGGCGGCGCGGCTGTCCGTTCCAGACAAGGTCCGACGGGAGCCGGCGAGCCTCTGCGCCGTTGCGGCGGAATGAACGCGCCGCGCGCCCGCATCGTCGAACGGATCGCCGAGATTGCGCCCGAGGCGTGGGATCGCTGCTGCCCCGGCGAAGCCGAAAACCATGCCTATTACAGCGCCTGTGAGCAGGCGCTGGCCGGAAGCGGCAGCGGGATCGCCATGGGCGCGGCCTGTGTCGAGGATGCCCTTGGCGTCAGTGCCATCGCGCCGTTCTTCCTGTTCACCTATCGGCTTGATACGCCATTTCAGGGTGGGCTCCGGCGCTTCGGAGATGCGGTGTTCAGGCTGGCGCCGCGTCTCGTCTGCCTCAAGGTGCTCTGTGTCGGCTCGCCCTATGCCGAACGCTGTCATGCCTGCGTGCGCAATGGGCTTGAATCGGATCAATCCGCGTCCGCATTCGCCGCGCTGGGCGAAATTCTCGACCAGCACGCCCGAAGCGTGGGGGCCGATGTCGTGGCCTGGAAGGATGTTGCCGCGCAGGGTGCGTCGGATCTGCGTGATGCGCTGCTGTCGCGGGGATTTGCTGGTGTCGGCAGCCTGCCGTTCGCGGTCCTCGATCTGCCCTTCGCTGGCGAGGCGGACTATCTCGCCTCGCTCTCGGCTGCCACGCGCAAGGATATCCGGCGCAAGCTGGCGAAGGCCGGCGAGATCCGGGTCGAGATGCGGCATGGGCTCGAGGGTATCGAGAGCGAGATCGCCGAGCTCTACGAGTCGACGCGGGCCGAGAGCGACCTCGACTACGGTGATCTGGAGGTGCTCCCCCCGGGTTACTTCAAGGCTGTCTCGGCGGCGCTCGGCGAGCGCGCCGTCTTTGCTCTCTATTGGGTGGGCCAGACGCTCGCCGCCTTCAATCTGCTGCTGATCGAGAATGACAGGGTGATCGATAAGTTCCTCGGCATGCGCTACCCGCTCGCCCGTCAGCACAACCTCTATGTGGTGAGCTGGATGACGAATGTTCGTTTCTGTCTCGAACGCGGCATCGCCCGGCTGCAGACCGGCCAGACAGCCTATGCGTCGAAACTGCGCTTCGGCAGCCGGCTGGTGCCTTCAACGGTCTTCTTCAGGCACCGGAATGCCGCGCTGCAATGGGCCCTGAAATCGGCCAGTCCCTGGTTCGCCTTCGACAGGTTCGATCCGGACCTGCGGGCGCTGCCCCGGACACCGGCAAGGGAGCAGGCGGCAAGGGAGCAGGCGGCATGAGCACGATCGAGACCTCGCGGCAGCCCGTGCCATGGCGCCAGCTTTGGATCTGGACGGTCTTCATTGCGCTCGATACCGCGACCCAGCTTGCCTTCAAATGGGGGGCGGACGGGCTCGCCGACATGGATTTCGGGCTGCAGATGATGATCAGGGCATCGACGCTGCCGGGCGTCTGGCTGGCGGCGCTCGGCTATGCCGCAACGTTCATCGTGTGGATGCTGATCCTGCGTGACATGCCGCTCAGCCGCGCCTTTCCGATGACCGGGCTCGCCTATGTCACGGTGCCTCTGCTCGCCTGGCTTGCGCTCGGCGAACGGATCGATGYCGTTCAAGCCGGTGGCATCGCCCTGATCGTCGCCGGCGTCATTGCTTTGGGTTGGGAGGATGAGGAGGATGGCGATGGCCAGACTTAGCGCTAGAATGCTTGTTCTCGCCGCATTGGTGGCGATGCCGTCGCTGCATGCCGCCGCTGCGGACCCGATGAGCGAGGTCGTCGGGCGCTGGCGCGATTCCGATGGCGAGTCCGAGATTGCGATCGCGCGCTGCGGGCAGGCGCTCTGCGGCAAGATCGTCTGGCTCAAGCAGGAGCGGGTCGATCGATCAAACCCCGACAGCAATTTGCGCGGGCGCTCGCTGCTCGGTGTCCAGGTCCTGACTGGCTTCAGGCCTGAGGGTACGGCGGGGCTGCTTGCAGGGGAGGGGTATAATCCGGAGGATGGTCGCACTTACAAGACCACGATCAGCTTGCAGTCACAGAGGACACTCGTCGTAAAGGGGTGCGTGCTGGGTGGTTTTATCTGCGATGACGACACCTGGACGAGGCGACCCTGAGCGGACGTCCTGCTTGGGCAGAACGCAGCCTTCCATTGTCCTGGAGACGGCTTGATGCCAATTCGCAAGACGTCGCTGCGGTTGAGGCTTGTGATCGGCTTCCTGCTCGTCAGCGTCCCGGCGATGCTGACCTCTGCCTATGTCGCGGCWCGGCTGATCTCCTCCGCCTTTGAGGCGAATGTCGAGCAATGGCTCGGCGAGACCTCGCGCTTCTTCATGCTCGAGGTGACCGAAGCGACTCAGGAGGCGCAGCGCGTCTCCAGCGTCATCGGCCACCGCCTGGAGACTTCGGTCCATGGCGATCTTCGCCGCCCCAAGGCCATCGAGCGGGAGTTCGCGCTGCTCAGTTCGGTCGGCTATGACCTGATCGCGATCTATGACGATCGGCGCGAAATGCTGTTCAACTCGCGCGACTTCACGTCCTCGGCTGTCCTGCCCACCGAAACGAGCCAGGGCATCTTCAAGATCACGACCGGGGATGAAAAGCACCTCATGGCCGGCGCCGTGCAGAGCGTCCAGGTC
>NZ_JBFTLD010000175.1:0-13778 GCF_056396265.1 Allobosea sp. 05T422_2
TCTTATGCTCGATACGACAGACCGCCGTATGCTTGCCGTGCTGCAGGAGGACGGACGCATCACMAATCAGGACCTGTCGCAGAAGATCGGCCTGTCGCCGACGCCCTGCCTGCGCCGGCTGAAGCGACTGGAAGAGACGGGCGTGATCAGGGGCTATGCCGCGGTCGTCGATCCCAAGGCCTATGGCCTACCCTTCAGCGTCTTTGTCTCGATCCGCCTGAGCCAGCAGACCCAGGAGCATATCAGCGAGTTCGAGAAGGCCGTCGAGAGCTGGAATGAGGTTGCGGAGTGCTACCTGATGACCGGGTCTCAGGATTACCTTTTGCGGGTGCTGACGGACGGGATCGAGGGCTATGAGCGCTTCCTGAAGCAGAAAATCACGCGGCTGAAATGCATCCACTCGGTCGAATCCAATTTCGCGATGGCGACCATCAAGAAGCGCAACGGCCTGCCACCGCTCTGAGCCCTATCTGCCGCCAAACAGCGCCTGCGCCGCCGCATTCGCCATCTTCCCCTGCTCATGACCGACGCCCGGCACGACGATTTCGCGCCATGGGCTTGCAACACCGAGGCGCTTGGCTTCTGCGGCTGCAACTCGCGTGAAATTCTCTCCACGCGCGAAGCGGTTGGAGCCTTGCGCCTCTGCGCCCCTGGACTTGTTGAGTTGCGGGTGGCCCGGGTCGGTATCCTGATCGCCCAGCATGATCAGCATCGGTTTGGCGAGGGCGGCCTTCGTGCTCGCCTCGGTCGCCGGCGTGCCGTCGAGCGAATAGGGGTAGCTGAAGCCGCCGGCCGCCTCTTTGCCGACAGGCAATGTGTAGTAGCCGGCATTGGCGGTGACCGCTGTCGAGAACCGCGCCTCCGGCATCAGGATCGCCATGCGGTGGACGAACTGCGCCCCGGCTGAATGGCCAAACAGCACATAGCCCGTGTCCGTGACACGACTGCTCTTCAAGGCCTGGTCATAGAAGMGCTCGATGACCGAGTAGACCCATTTCGCCCGGTCCGGCTCCCCCTGGACTCCGCCCTGCTGATAGAGGCGTGTCGGAAAGCGCTCCTTGTCGAAATGCGGGGCGGCAATGATCAGGCCGTGCCGGTCTGCCGCCTCGACCCAGCTGTCGCGCGCCGACGCGGCGTTGCGCAGCAGTCCGTGCAGCGAGATCACCAGTGGGCAGCGCTTGTCGGCGCAGGCCTGCGGCACATAGGTCTCGATGTTGATGGTCTCGGTACCGGTGGGCGAAACGTCCTCATGCAGGACATGCGAGCGCCCGGCTTCCTGGAACGGGGTCAGGTCATGCGCCTGCCCGGCCAGAGGCATGAGCACAAGCAGGCACGCAGCGCGCAACAACACTCGTGGCATCGACGTCCCCCTGAAGGCAGCGCGATGCTGCCCCCAAGACGAACCGCTCCGCAAGCCTCAGGAGCCTGTACGGTCCATGGCGCGCCGCACCACCTGCGTCACTTCGCTGTCCGTCAGGAACAGATCATGCCTCAGCATGCTCCAGCCGCGGCCGGAAGTGTCGGCGACACGCACGCCCAGAGCCTCGAKCCGCGAGCGCTCGGCCGCGCCGGCCCGCGCCACGCCACYGGCGATACGCGAGGAGATGGCGAGGGCCCTGTCATCGGGGTCGATGATCAGGGTCATGCGCTGGGCAAGCGGACCCAGCCGCGAGACCGTCTGCTCGAACGCGTCGATGTCGATATCGGGCGATGCGAAGACGATCGAGCCGATCTGCGAGGAGACGTCGGCGGAGTCCCGGAGCTCCCGCAGGCCTTCCAGCGTCAGGAATGTGCCCATCGAATGCGCGACGATGTGGATGCGCCCCACGGTCGGGTTGGCGACGAGGGCGCGCAAGGCCTGGACGAAGCCCTCGCGCGACCACAGCGCGCTCTCGCGGTCATAGCCGTAGTCGAAGAGCTTGCCGCCGGAGGGCCAGGTGAAGAGCGCGGTGCGCCCCTGGAACTTCAGCGCATGCGAAAGCTGCCCGGCGCTGCGGGCGGCGGATTCGAATGTCTCGTTATAGCCGTGGACGTAGAGCAGCACGTCACGCCCGGTCGCAGCCTCGCCGAAGGCACGGGCCGCATTGGTCGAGGTCCGGTTGCTGACACCGACGACGCGCCAGTCGCTGCCGACGGTCGCCGCGACAACCCCGCGTCCCGGAGGGGAAAGCCGCGCTTCGGCGAAACTCAGGCCCGTGCCACGATCCGGCCMGAAGAACGGCTCGCGGTCACCGAGAGACTTTCGCGTGGTCGCGACCAGGAGCACCGGCTCCCTGCCGAAAGGGGACGACTCCGCATGGGCCGTTTCCGAGAATGGCGAGATCGCCGCCTCTGTCTGCGCGCAGGCCGACAATGCGAGCGAAAGCAGCGCTGCAAGCGCAACGAAGCGACGGGAAGGGGCGTGCCGCGCAGCGGACATGGGCGATCGAGAATTCCAGTGTTGCAGGAATGCGGGCGGAAATGGCCAGCCCGGCCTTAAGGCCAAGCTAACGCGGCCATAATGGGGCAACCTTGCAGCAATCTTCGCGCAAGGCTCGCGCGTGTCCCTGGTGCAACAGCCGCTCTATTGCTGGATAATCGCAGCCGGGGCCGTGACCACGAGCTCCAGCGTGCCGCCGACGGTGCCGACCACGCCGCCGGCGATATCGCCCAGGCGATCGCCGAATTGAGGGCCGCGCATTGCGATTCCCCTGTCCGCCTGCAGTCGCTTGCCGATCATCTGGACGACCTTGGGCGAGGCGGCGAACTTGCCGTGGTTGAGATTGTCGCTGGTCGAAACATCGGACAGATCGATGATATCGACCCCGGATTTCGCCAGC
Source organism: Allobosea sp. 05T422_2 (assembly GCF_056396265.1). Taxonomy (NCBI): domain Bacteria; kingdom Pseudomonadati; phylum Pseudomonadota; class Alphaproteobacteria; order Hyphomicrobiales; family Alloboseaceae; genus Allobosea; species Allobosea sp. 05T422_2. The sequence goes on from NZ_JBFTLD010000175.1 coordinate 2,820, forward strand.
TCCGCGACCGTATCCTTGTCGCTCGCGGAAATCGCCCCCAGGCGCTTCTTGTCGCCGGCGAAGCGGCGCGAAAATTCGAGCGCCTTGTCGTCGGCCGAGACAAAGACCGTCACCGGCGTCTTGATCTCGCGCATCACGGTCTTGAACACATCGAGATCGACATCGGGCGCAGCCAACATGACGTTGCGGAGCTTTCCGCCGAAATTGCCGTCGCCGCGAATGGATGCCTGCCGCAGGGTTTCCAGCGTCAGCTGCGTTCCCATGGAATGGGCGAGGATGTCGATGCGGCTCGGACCGAGGTCCTTGGCGATCGCGCGCAGGTTCATCTCGAGGAAATCGCGGGAATAGAAGGCGCTTTCCCGGTCGTAAGGGTAGGCCAATAGCTGCCCGCGCGAGGGCCAGGTGAACAGCACCGGCACGCCCTTGAAATCCGAGTCATGGACGATCTGGGCGAAACGATAGGCCGCATCGGCAAAGCTCGTGTTGTAGCCGTGAACGAAGACGAGGACCTCGCGCTCCTTTGCCGGCCTTGCCGCGATCTCGCGCCGGACGCGCGCGACAATCGGGGAGAGGTCGATCCGCTCCACCGAAGTCACCGCGAAATGCTCGGCCGGGTTGGTCTTGCCGTAGCTGCCGGGAAGCTCGAGCTCACCCGACTTGTGCGCCTTCGGCACCGAGATATCGATCTTGGCGAAGGAGAGGTGTTGTCCCCGTTCTCCGGTGAAATATTGCGGTTCCGCCCCCATCTCACGGGTCGAGGCCACGAAAATCCGCACGGTCCCGACGATATCGGCTGGATTGACGCTGGTGAGCGACAGGTCTCTGGGCGGGCCGCCGCATGCCGCGAGGCCAAGTGGAGCCAGCAAGGCCAGCGCAATCAATCGAACCCGGAACGCCGCACGCATCATGACCGATCTCGTCTCATTGACGTTGCGGATGTTCAAGAGGCGCGGATGACACAGTGATGACCGAACTCGCGGCTTGTCGCCCGAGCCCAAGGCTTGCTAGGTGCCTGTCATGGCTGACGTCTCCACCCTCGCCGATGCAATTCTCTCCGGTGAACGGGCGGCCCTGGCGCGTGCCATCACGCTCGTGGAATCCCGCCGGGCCGATCATCGCAGGCAGGCCCATGCCCTGATCCAGCAGGTGCTGCCGCACACCGGAAAATCGATCCGGGTCGGCATCACCGGCGTTCCCGGGGTCGGCAAGTCGACCACCATCGATGCACTCGGCACCTACCTGACAGGGCTCGGTCACAAGGTCGCCGTGCTGGCGGTCGATCCATCCTCGACGCGGAGCGGCGGTTCGATCCTGGGTGACAAGACGCGGATGGCCCGCCTTGCCATCGACCCCAGCGCCTATATCCGCCCCTCCCCGTCTTCCGGCACGCTCGGTGGCGTCGCAGCCAAGACGCGCGAAACGATGCTGCTCTGCGAGGCCGCCGGCTTCGACGTCATCCTGGTCGAGACGGTGGGCGTCGGCCAGTCGGAGACCGCGGTCGCCGATCTCACCGATTTCTTTCTCGTGCTGATGCTGCCCAATGCCGGCGACGAATTGCAGGGCATCAAGAAGGGCATCATCGAGCTCGCCGACATGATCGCCGTCAACAAGGCGGACGGCGCCGGAGCCGTGGCGGCGAAGGCCGCAGCGGCGCAGTACCGCGCGGCCCTGCACATTCTCGCTCCCGTATCGAGCGTCTGGTCCACTCCGGTGGTGACGGTCTCGGGGCTGACGGGCGATGGGCTCGACACGCTCTGGGCGAAGGTCGAGGATCATCGCCAGCGGATGGGTGCGAGGAACCTGATCCAGGAGAAGCGTCGCCAGCAGGACGTCAAATGGATGTGGGCCATGGTCGAAGACCGCCTGCGCGCCAGGCTCCGCCATGATCCCGTCCTCAAGGCACGGACCCCCGCGCTTGAAGCAGCCGTCGGGGCAGGAGAACTCAACCCCACCCTGGCGGCCGACGAGATCGCGCGGGCGCTCGGCCTTTGAGGTGAGTGATCGCGACGGATGGGGCTGGCCGGCCGGCGCGCGGGCCTGAAACGGCACAACCAGGCCGGCACGCGGCTTGTAAGCCTGCGGCGTCATGGAGGCCCTCATGGCGATTTCTCGACGTTCCCTGCTGGCCGCGACCGTTTTTGGGACAGCAGGATCCGTTGTTCCGGCGGCGGCACAGCAGGCACCGCGGAGCGAACCGGCGCGCGCGCTCGGTCAGCTCGGACTGGAGGCTACTCATTTCGGACTGCGCCCCGGCTCCGCCGACGATCAGTCACGGCCGCTTCAGAATGCGCTCGCGGAAGCGGCCAGGCGCGGCGCGCCCTTGCTGCTGCCGCCGGGGCGCTATCGCGTGTCCAACGTCATCCTGCCCGAGGGCTCACGGCTGGTCGGTGTCCCCGGCGCCACGCAGCTCGTCGCGGCGCAAGCAGGCCCGCTGCTCATCGCCCGCCGCATCAAGCGCACGGCGCTGACAGGGCTCAGTCTCGACGGGCTCGACATCCGCGCCAGCGAGCGAGCCGGACTTGTGGCCGCCGAGGAGGTCCTGGAGCTCACCCTGAATGAATGCGAGTTCGCCAATGCGGGCTCGGTCGGCCTCGTCCTGACCCGAACAGCGGGGCGGATCCAGGCCAGCAGGTTTCGCAGCATGCGCGAATCGGCGCTGTTCTCGCTCGATTCGCGCGGGCTCTCGATCGAAGGCAACCAGATCGAGGATTGCGGCAATAACGGTATCCAGATCTGGCGCAGCCAGGCGGGCGACGATCAGTCGCTCATTCGCGGCAATCGGATCAACCGCATCCGTTCGGATTCCGGCGGTGACGGGCCTAATGGCAACGGCATCAGCCTGTTCCGCGCCGGCGGTGTCATCATCGAGAGCAACAGCCTGCGCGACTGCGCGCTGACCTTCATCCGGAACAACTCCGGTTCGACCGTGCAGATCATCGGCAACCAGGGCAAGCGCTGCGGCGAGACCGCGCTCTATTCGGAATTCGCCTTCGAGGGCGCCATCATCAGCGGCAATCTGCTGGAGGATTGCGCCATGGGCATAAACGTCACCAATCTCGACCATGGCGGGCGGCTCGCCGTCGTCGCCAACAACATCATCAGCAACGCCCAGAAGGGTTATGCCCCGAAAGGCAAGGAGCCGGTCGGGGGCATGGGCGTGCATGTCGAGGCGGAGGCCGCCGTGACCGGCAATGTCGTGGAGAATGCCAGCGATGTCGGCATCTCGCTCGGCTGGTCCTGGGCCATGCGCAACCTCGTGGCCACCGGCAACATCGTTCGCAAGACCKGGATCGGCATCTCGGTCTCGCTGGTGCCGAAGGAACGCAACGCCCTGATCGCCAACAATGTCATTGCGGACGCGAAGCTCGGTGCCGTCCTCGGCACCGAATACGGCACGATCGTCACTGGCGACCTGACGCAAGGCGCTGACAAGCGGGCGACCGGCATCCGTGTCGAGAACAACGCGGTGAGCTGAAGCACCGGCCCGAAAGTGGATAGCTGTTCTTCAGGAAAGCCGACGCGATCACAAAAGGGTAGACGATCGGACCGGATACGATATCCGATCCGATGATTTAAGCGCTGGCTGCCGCCCTCACGCGCCCGACCTCGATGCCGTTCCAGTTCTTCAGGACGCTTTCGCGCAGCGGCGCAAAGCTCGCCGCCTCCGTCTCGCTCATCGGCAGGAAGCGCGCGATCAGCGAGGCCATCACCACCTCGGCCGCGCGCCCTGCCCCGTCATCGCATTTCAGCGCAATGCCGAGCCCGAGTTCCGGAATCGCGCCGCAATAGACGCCTTCCGCGCCGGTCTTGATGAAGATGCGCTCGCGCAGGAGTTCCATCGCGCGCGTGTCGAACCGGCCGGTTCCCGCGACCATGAAGGGGTGAGCAGCGACCGCCTTGCGGATGCGCAGTGCGGCCTCGGCGCGCTTCGGCCCAAGCCCGTGGCCGGAGCCGAGACGGGCGAAGCCCAGCGCCAGCGACGTCAGCGGCACGGCATAGGTCGGAATCGAGCAGCCGTCGGTGCCCATGAGATCGGCGGAGTGGGCCGCGCCTGTCACCTCTTCGAGCGCGCCGCGCACCGCCTTCTGGACGGCGTGGCCGGCCTTGACGTAGCCGGTCGGGTCCTCATCCAGGCCGCAGGACAGGCAGACGAAACCGGCATGCTTGCCCGAACAGTTGTTGTTGAGAGCGGTCGGTTCCTGGCCTGCCTTGGAAATGGCGCGCGCCGCAGCCTCGTTCATCGGCCAATGCGCGCCGCATTCGAGGCAACCGGCATCGCGACCGGCCTTCCTCAGCATGCCGAGCGAGGTTTCGGCATGAGCCGGCTCGCCGGAATGCGAGGCGACGGCAAGCGCGATCTCGGCTTCGGTCAAACCGTAGCGGTCGGCAGCGCCGCTCTCGAACAGCGGCAGGGCCTGGATCGCCTTCACCGCCGAGCGCGGGAACACGGGGCGCTCGACATCCCCCAGCGAAAGCACCACAGCGCCGTCCGCATCGACCACGATTGCAGCGCCGCGATGGCGCGATTCGACGACGGCGCCGCGCATCACCTCGGCAAGAACGGGGTTTTCCATAACGATCTCCAAGCTCGCAGAGGCCATGCACATGGTGCCCAGCCTTGTGGCGTTTGCGGCTCGACCTGTCAAAAGCCATAGCGCAGACTGGCGTGGCCTGCGATTCAGGACGTGGTCCGCAGCCGCAGAGCCGGAGAAGCCGAGCCAGCCATGTCGACGGATTACGAGACAGAATACAATAACCGCGCCCGCGTGCCGGAGCATCCCGGAATCATTGCCGGCTGGCAGGCGGACGCTGCGGCCTATCGCGGTATCGCGGTCAGCGAACTCGGCATCTCCTATGGCCCGGGCGAGCGGCAACATTACGACCTGTTCAAGCCCGAGGCGGTCAAGGGCAACGCCATCGTGCTCTTCATCCATGGTGGCTACTGGCAGGCGCTCGACCGCTCCTATTTCTCGCATATGGCGCGCGGCGTGAACCGGCTCGGCGTTCCCATGGCGGTCGCGGGCTACGATCTCTGCCCACAGGTCGAGCTCGGCCACATCGTCTGGGAGCTGCAGCAGGCGGCGGCGGCCCTCTGGCGGCAGTTCAACCGGCCGATCGTCGCATCGGGCCATTCGGCGGGCGGGCATCTCGCCGCCTGCCTGCTCGCCACCGACTGGAAGAATGTCGACCCCGACCTGCCGGACCAGCTGGTGCCGGCAGCCTATGGCATCTCCGGCCTCTACAACCTGAAGCCCCTGACCGAGACGAGCATCAACAAGGCGCTCGGACTCGACATGGAATCGGCCGAGCGGGAGAGCCCATTGTTCTGGCCGGCCCCCTCGGGATTGCTGATGGACGCCGTGGTCGGCGGGGCCGAAAGCGATGAATACCTGAAGCAGAGCCGCCGCATCACCGATGTCTGGGGCCTGGAAGGCGTCAGGACGCAGTATGGCGAGATCGACGGCGCGAACCATTTCACCGTCCTTGCCGATCTTCCCGACCCCGACAGTGCAATGAGCAAGCGCCTCGCCGAACTCGCAGGCGCTTGATCTTCCGGCGCGAGGCTCTATCCAGAGGGACAGGATTTTCGGAGCGCGTGATGCAGACCTTCTTCGTCGAGATCAAATGCAAGCTCGGCAAGACCTATGAGGTCGCCAGCGAACTCGCTGATCGCGAGATCGCCTCGGAGATTTATTCGACCGCCGGCAATTACGACATCCTGGCCAAGTTCCACGTCGCCGCGGATGTCGATATCGGCCATTTCGTAGCGCAGAAGGTGCAGTCGATCCCCGAGATCGCCGACACGCACACGATCATCACCTTCAAGGCGTTCTGAGGCCCTTTACCGTCCTCATCCTGCCACGCGCAGGCATGCTCCGGCCCTACGAATCCGTGGAGAAGGACATTCTCCACGCGGTGGCTGCTGGCCATGCCGGCTCCGATCCGCCAAAATATCCACTGAACTCGGGAGGTTCTTTCAATGAGAAACGTCGCCACACTCGCCAGCCGCGCCGCCATGGCCGCGGCGCTGTCTCTGGTCGCGGGTGCCGCTGTCGCGCAGGAATTGCGCATCGGCATCTCGGCCGAGCCGAGCGCGATGGACCCGCACTATCACAACCTGACCCCCAACAACATGCTGGCCCGGCACATCTACGAGCCGCTGGTCGGCCAGGACGCCTCGCAGCGGCTGGTTCCCAGCCTCGCCGAAAGCTGGAAGGCGATCGACGACACGACCTGGGAGTTCAGGCTCCGCCAGAACGTCAAGTTCCATGACGGCTCGCCCTTCACCGCCGACGACGTGCTCGCGACCTTCCAGCGCGCGCCGAACGTGCCCAAGAGCCCCTCGAGCTTCTCGGCCTATGTCCGCGGCAAGGAGATCAGCAAGGTCGACGACTACACGATCCGCATCAAGACCGCCGCGCCGGCGCCGCTGGTGCCGACCGATCTTTCGACCTTCGGCGTCATCTCCGCCAAGTGCAAGGACACCACCACCGAGGAATTCAACGCCGGCAAATGCGCGGCGGGCGGCACCGGCCCCTACAAGCAGGCCGAGTTCGTCTCGGGCGACCGCGTCGTCATGACCGCCAATGACAGCTGGTGGGGCGGCAGCAAGGATCTCTGGAAGAAGGTGACGTTCCGTGTCGTCACTTCGGCGCCCACCCGGGTCGCGGCCCTGCTCGCCGGCGATGTCGACATGATCGAAGCCGTTCCGACCTCGGATGTCGCCAAGCTCAAGGGCGACAAGAACCTGAATGTCGTCAGCCAGGTCTCGAACCGCGTGGTCTATTTCCACATGGACCATTTCCGCGACGTCTCCCCCTTCATCAAGGGCAAGGACGGCTCCGAGATCAAGAATCCGCTGAGGGATGTCCGCGTCCGCAAGGCGCTTTCGATGGCGATCAATCGGCCGGGCATCGTCGAGCGCATCATGGAGAAGGAGGCGATCCCCGCTGGCCAGCTCCTGCCCGATTCATTCTTCGGCACCTCCAAGAACCTGAAGCCGGTCGCCTTCGATCTCGCCGGCGCCAAGAAGCTGCTGGCCGAGGCCGGGTACCCGAACGGCTTCAAGATGAAGATGCACGGGCCGAACGGGCGCTACACCAACGACACCAAGATCATCGAGGCTGTCGCCCAGATGTTCGCGCGGCTCGGCATCGAGACCGAGGTCGAGACGCTGCCCCCGGCCAACTTCTTCACCCGCGCCTCGCAGGGCGCAGCGGGCAATGTGCCGGAATYCTCCTTCATCCTCGTCGGCTGGGCCGCCGGAACGGGCGAGTCCTCGGACTCGCTCAAGGCGCTGCTTGCGACCTTCAACCCGCAGAAGGGCATGGGAGCGACCAATCGCGGCCGCTACTCCAACCCGGCCTTCGACGCGAAGGTCGAGGAAGGCCTGCGCACGGTCGACGACAAGAAGCGCGATGCCATCTTCGGCGAGGCGATGGAGATCGGCATGAACGATGTCGGGCTGATCCCGACACATTTCCAGCTCAACACCTGGGCTGCCCGCAAGGGCTTCAAGGTCGAGCCGCGCTCCGACGAGTACACGCTCGCGACCTCCGTCACCAAGCAGTGACCGCGTCGGCGGATTGACGTCGTTCCCGGGCTCAGGCCCGGGAACCTCTCGCCGATGACCGCTGGTCACGGAAGGGTCGGAGCAAACCCGGCCACGCTGTTTTGAGCGCTGCGTTCGCGCACACCATCCCGCTCGCGAAGGAACCAACCCGATGGCTGCCTTCATCCTTCGTCGCCTGGCGCAGGCCCTCTTCGTCATCGGCGCGATGCTGGTCATCGTCTTCTTCGGTGTGAACGTCGTCGGCGACCCGATCTACATGCTCGTCTCGCCGGAGATGAACCAGGAGCAGATCGCCGAAACGGCCCGCTCGCTCGGCCTCGACCGACCGATCTGGGAACAGTTCCTGATCTTCCTGAAGAATGCCATGCAAGGCGATCTCGGCCGCTCCTTCGTGCATGGCGAGTCCGCGATCAAGCTCATCCTGTCGCGCATGCCGGCGACGCTGGAACTCGCCCTTGTCGCGCTTTTCATGGCGATCGTGATCGGGCTGCCGCTTGGCCTCTATGCGGGGCTGAAACCGGAGAGCAAGGCCTCGCGCGCGATCATGGCGATCTCGATCCTCGGCTTCTCGCTGCCGACATTCTGGGTCGGGCTGATGCTGATCCTCGCCTTTGCCGTCGGATTGGGCTGGTTCCCCGCCACGGGCCGGGGCGAAACCGTCTCCGTCTTCGGCATCGAGACTTCGCTGCTGACGCTCGACGGCTGGCAGCATGTGGCCCTGCCGGCGCTGAACCTCGCACTGCTCAAGATCTCGCTTGTCATCCGCCTGGCACGGGCCGGGGCACGCGAGGCGGCCCTGATGGACTATGTCAAATTCGCCCGTGCCAAGGGCCTTTCACAGAGCCGGATCATCGGCGTCCACATCCTGAAGAACATCATGATCCCGATCGTCACCGTGCTCGGGCTCGAATTCGGCTCGCTCGTCGCCTTTTCCGTGGTGACGGAGACGATCTTCGCCTGGCCCGGCATGGGCCGCCTCCTGCTGGAGGCGATCACCCGGCTCGATCGACCGGTCATCGTCGCCTATGTCATGGTTGTCGTCGTGCTGTTCGTGACGATCAACCTGCTGGTCGATCTGGTTTATTCCGCGCTCGATCCGCGCGTCCGCCTGACGGAGGCCAGCACGTGAGCGAGACCAGTCTGCCCACGGTCACGACGACCCCGACCGCGCCGGCCAGGGAAGAGACGCCGCTGCGGCGCTTCGTCCGCAGCTTCATCGAGGATCGCGTTGCGCTGATCGGCCTCCTGGTCTTCGCGACGATCGTGCTGCTGGCGCTCGCCGCGCCGCTGATTGCCCCGCAAAACCCCTATGACCTCGCGGCGGTCGATGTGATGGACTCCCGCCAGCCGCCAGGCGCCGTGGCCGGCGAGGGCTTTACGATGTGGCTGGGCTCCGACGGTGTCGGCCGCGATCTGCTCTCCGGCATTCTCTACGGCCTGCGCATTTCGCTGATGGTGGGGGCCTTCTCCGGGCTGATCGCCGCGACCGTCGGCATGACCGTCGGACTGATCGCCGCCTATGCCGGCGGCAAGGTCGAGACCGTGATCATGCGGCTCGTCGACCTGCAACTATCGCTGCCCTCGGTCCTCGTCGCGCTGATCCTGGTCGCTGCGCTCGGCAAGGGCGTCGACAAGATCATCATTGCCCTCGTCATCGTGCAATGGGCCTATTACGCCCGCACCGTCCGCGGCTCCGCGCTGGTCGAGCGCCGCAAGGAATATGTCGAAGCGGCGCAGTCGCTCGGCCTCTCCCATGCGCGCACCGTCTTCCGCCATATCCTGCCGAACTGCCTCGCCCCGGTCATCGTGATCGCGACCGTGCAGACCGCGCATGCGATCTCGCTGGAGGCGACGCTGTCGTTCCTCGGAGTCGGCCTGCCGCAAACGGAGCCGTCGCTCGGCGTGCTGATCGCCAACGGCTTCCAGTACATGATCTCGGGCAGCTACTGGATCTCGGTCTTCCCCGGCCTCGCCTTGCTCATGACCATCGTCTCGATCAACCTGGTCGGCGACAGGTTGCGCGACGTGTTGAACCCGCGCCTGGAGAAGTGAAGCCATGAGCGATCACGTGCTCCAGGTCAGCGATCTCAAGACCCATTTCTTCACCCGCGCCGGCACGGTGAAGTCGGTCGACGGCGTCTCGTTCCATGTCCGTCGCGGGGAAGTGCTCGGCCTGGTCGGCGAATCCGGCTCGGGCAAATCGGTCACCGGCTTCTCGATCATGGGGCTGATCGATCCCCCCGGCCGCATTGTCGAGGGCTCGATCAAGCTCAACGGCAAGGAGCTCGTCGGCCTCGGGGAAGACGAATTCCGGACGGTCCGCGGTCGCGAGGTCGCGATGATCTTCCAGGATCCGATGATGACGCTGAACCCGGTCCTGCGCATCGACACGCAAATGATCGAAGCCGTCACCGCCCATGACAAGGTCTCGCACAAGGCAGCGCGGGCCCGCGCCCGGGATGCCCTCGCCAAAGTCGGCATCCCCTCGCCCGAAGAGCGGTTGAATGCCTATCCGCACCAGTTCTCGGGCGGCATGCGCCAGCGTGTCGCGATCGCGATCGCGCTGCTGCATCGTCCACCGCTGATCATTTGCGACGAGCCGACCACCGCGCTCGACGTCACCATCCAGAGCCAGATCCTTGCCGAGATGCAATCCCTCTGTGCCGAAACCGGGACTGCCCTGGTCTGGATCACCCATGACCTCGGCGTCGTCGCCGGGCTCGCCGACCGGATCGCGGTGATGTATGCCGGCCGCATCGTCGAGGCGGGCGCGGTCGATCCCGTGCTCGACACGCCCTTGCACCCCTATACCGCCGGCCTGCTCGGCTCGCTGCCGAGCGAGGGGGAACCTGGTGAGATGCTGCGCCAGATCAGGGGCTCGACGCCTTCGCTCGCTCGCCTGCCGCAGGGCTGCGCCTTTGCCCCACGCTGCGACTACGCTCAGGGCGACTGCCTCACGATCGCGCCAGCCACGACGGCTTTCCCCGGCGAGCGCGGCGTGCGCTGTCATCATCCCCTGAGCGGAACCGGGGTTGCGGCATGAACGATACACCGATCCTCACCCTCGAAAGCGTCTCGAAGCGCTTCGCCAAACCGCTCGACGCGGCCGCGAAATTCGCGAACTGGTTCGGCGCCGGCAATACCGAAGAGGTCGTGCACGCGGTCGACAGCGTCGATCTCTCGATCCGGGCCGGCGAGGTCGTCGGGCTGGTCGGCGAATCCGGCTGCGGCAAATCAACGCTCGGACGGGTCGTCGCGGGGATTCACAAGGCGAGCGCCGGCCGCGTGAGCTGGCGCGGGCGCTATACCGACGAGATGGGCACCGAGGAGCGCCACGCTGCGACGCTGGCCATCCAGATGATCTTCCAGGACCCGATGTCCTCGCT
>NZ_JBFTLD010000176.1:0-13704 GCF_056396265.1 Allobosea sp. 05T422_2
CCCGCAATTCCGGAGTGAAAATCACTCATGATCGAATTGGACCGGATCGACCGAAGGATCCTGGCCGCACTTCAGGATAACGGTCGGATTTCAACTCTCGAACTCGCCGAGAGAGTCGGCCTTTCGCCGACGCCATGCAGCCGCCGGATCAAGCGGCTCGAAGACGCYGGCGTCATCGAGGGGTACTCGGCGCAGATCAGTCCGACTGCGCTCGGTTTCGGCATCTGCGTGATGGTGAGCGTGAAACTGGCCAAGCAAAGCCCGGATGCGGCAAGCCRGTTCATGACCGCGATCCAGGGCCAGCCCGAGATTACGGAATGCCTGCTGGTCACCGGCAATGTCGACTATCTCTTGCGCGTCTGGGTCAGGGATATCGAGGCGCTCCGCACCTTCATCAGCGCTGCATTGCAGGCGATTCCCTGCGTCGCGGAGACCTCGACCATGGTGATCCTCGACACGCAGAAATCCAACCAGCTCCTGGAGGTAGCCAGCCACGCACCAGGCAGGAAACCACGGTTCAGCCAGCCCAGGCATGCGCCCGGCAGCGTGTAGCGCCGACTCATCCGAAGGTCGGAGACGACTTGCGCGGCCCTCTGGCGTTATCTTCGCCGCAGTGCAACATTGAGATTGCATTGGGTCCAGGGTGGAACGGCAAGGGAGCGGCGATGAACGCGATCGGCCCAATCGGCGACAAGCCGGCGCAGCGTGAGAAACCCTGGATTTTCCGCACCTATGCGGGCCATTCGGACGCGGCCGAGTCGAACAAGCTCTATCGCACCAATCTCGCMAAGGGACAGACCGGCCTGTCCGTCGCTTTCGATCTGCCGACCCAGACCGGCTACGATCCCGACCATGTGCTGTCGCGCGGCGAGGTCGGCAAGGTCGGTGTGCCGATCAGCCATCTCGGCGACATGCGGGCTCTGTTCGACCAGATCCCGCTGGCGCAGATGAACACCTCGATGACGATCAACGCGACCGCCGCCTGGCTGCTCTCGCTTTACGTCGCGGTTGCCGATGAGCAGGGCGCGCCGCGCGCGACGCTGCAAGGCACGACCCAGAACGATCTCGTCAAGGAATACCTGTCGCGCGGCACCTATGTGTTCCCCCCGCGCCCCTCGATGCAGCTGACCACCGATATCGTCGTGTTCACGGCGCGTGAGCTGCCGAAATGGAACCCGACGAACGTCTGCTCCTATCATTTGCAGGAAGCGGGCGCCTCGCCGGTGCAGGAACTCTCCTATGCGCTCGCGACCGCGATCGCGCTGCTCGACTCGATTCGGGCCCAGCCGGAGGTCAGCGAAGCGGAATTTCCGGGAATCGTCGGGCGCATTTCGTTCTTCGTCAACGCCGGCATGCGCTTCATCACCGAACTCTGCAAGATGCGGGCTTTCGTCGATCTCTGGGACGAGATCACGCTGAAGCGCTATGGCGTGCAGGAGGAGGCGATGCGCCGCTTCCGCTACGGCGTGCAGGTCAATTCTCTTGGCCTGACCGAGCCGCAGGCCGAGAACAATGTCTACCGCATCCTGATCGAGATGCTGGCAGTGACGCTCTCGAAGAAGGCACGCGCGCGGGCCGTTCAGCTTCCGGCCTGGAACGAGGCCCTGGGGCTGCCCCGCCCCTTCGACCAGCAATGGTCCCTGCGCATGCAACAGGTCCTGGCCTACGAGACCGACCTGCTCGAATTCGGCGACATCTTCGACGGTTCGGCGGCAATCGACGCCAAGGTCGAGGAGTTGAAGGCCGCAGCCCTCGACGAACTCGCGAAGATCGATGCCATGGGCGGCGCGCTGGCCGCAGTCGAGTCCGGCTACATGAAACAGGCGCTGGTCGAGAACGGCGCACGCCGCATCGAGGCGATCGAGCGCGGTGAGCAGATCGTCGTCGGCGTCAACAAGTTCACCACCAGCGAGCCCTCACCGCTCTCGGCCGGAGAGGGCAATGTCGTCACCGTGCCGGATTCCGTCGAGATGGAAGCCATCGGCCGGCTCAAGGCCTGGCGTTCGGCCCGCGACGACAAGGCAGCACAGGCTGCGCTCGCGGAGCTCTCGGCAGCCGCCAAGGAAGTCCGAAACGTCATGCCGGCCTCGATCGCCTGCGCCAAGGCCGGCGTCACTACCGGCGAATGGGCCCAGGCCCTGCGCGAGATCTTTGGCGAGTATCGCGCCCCGACCGGCGTCGACACCGGCAAGCGGGGCGACGATCCCGGCCTTGCGACCGTCAAGGCCGCGGTCGCGCGCGCGACCGAAAAACTCGGACGCCCACCGCGCTTCCTCGTCGGCAAGCCTGGCCTCGACGGTCACTCCAACGGCGCCGAGCAGATCGCCGTCCGCGCCCGCGATGCCGGCATGGCGGTGAACTATGGCGGCATTCGCCAGACCCCTGAGGAGATCGTCACGCAGGCGCAGGAGACCAAGGCCGACATCATCGGCCTCTCGATCCTTTCCGGTTCGCATCTGCCATTGGTGCGCGATGTCACGGCCCGGCTGCGCGTCGCCGGCATGACGATCCCGGTCGTGGTCGGCGGCATCATCCCGCCCGATGACGAGAATGCCCTGCGCAACATGGGCGTGGCCGCGGTCTATACGCCGAAGGATTTCGCCTTGGACGGGATCATCGCGGATGTCGCCGGGCTCGCGGCGAAAACGCAGAAATAGGGCACTCGGCGCGCCATCGGCAAACCCGCCGGGGGTAGATGGGCGAGCCGGCGCACCGGCAGCGCAGCAGGTTACGTCACATGATCATCCCGGAGGGCCCGATAGGTCGTCTCAGACCAGCCCCGTGGTCTTCAGCTGCTGATACGCCTTGAGGATCTCCTGCAGCGTGCCTTCGCGCGAGCGGTCGCCGCCATTGGCGTCGGGGTGGAAGCGCTTCACCAGTTCCTTGTAGCGCGCCTTGATCGCGACGGAATCGGCCGTGTCGTCCAGCCCAAGCGCATCGAGCGCCTTGCGCGCCACGGCGCCGACGCGGGGCTCCGGCTTTGCAGCCTGCTGCTCCCTGCGCGTGCCAAAGATGTTGAAACCGTCCTGCACCTCGGGCCCGGCATCGCCGGCAGCCGCCGCGCGTCCGCGCTGCGACATGCGTGCCGCCTTGGAATTGACGCCGAGTTTCCAGGTTGGCCGGTGGCCGATCTCTTCCTGCTTCTGATAGGCGGCGAGCGCCTCGTCATTCATGCCGGAGAAGTAGTTATAGGTCGCGTTATAGGCCTTCACATGTTCGAGGCAGAACTGGAAGAACTGGCCTTCCCGCCCCCTGCCCTTCGGCGCGCGGAACTCACCGGCGCGCTGGCACCCGGAATGGTCGCAGCGCACAGCCACAGTCTCGACCACCTCTTCCGCCTCGGAAGGGCCGATCCTGATCCGGTCGAAAAGGCGAGAATTGAAATTCATGGTCTCTCGGTTATGCGGGCGGAAAGCCAAACGGACAAGCTCTGCACGACAGGCGCTGTCAGGCGCCTGCGGCGGACACATTCGAAACGCTGCAGAGATCGGCCCCGATCGCGTCAGAATCCCAGCAATCCGGGTGGCCGTCAATGCGTCCTAGATAATGACGCGCTGCGCCAGTCTCAACGGCTGCATGCGGGATCACCGCCCGAAGCCAATATCGGCCTGGCCCCACGCGGCACGCGGTAGATCGGAGCCTCGCCCGAATCCGCCGCGACCTCGACCAAGCCGACGCCGACATGAGAGCCCGGAGAATCCGGCTCGAATGAGGCGGCGATGACATTCGCCCCCGATTGCGTCATCGGCACGAAGACTGCGGTCGCCGGAACGTCCAGCCGGCGCGGCCTGAGCTCGACCTTCACCGCCTGGTCCGGATTGATGTTCTCGCGATCGGCCTTCTTCACCGTCCCCTTCTGCTCGACGACGAAGGCCTCGACATCGAGCGAAGCCGGCCCGCCCAATGCGCAGACGGCGATGCCCTTCAGCTTCAGGGCTTCAACCGCAGGCTGGCCCGAGGCCAGCACGATATAGCCTTCCGGCCGCACCCGGCGCCCGGTGATCGTCACCTGGCGCGAGTCGCGGAAATCGACTTCCGTCGGCATGTCGGAAGCGGTGTCGGGATTGACCAGCGGGATCGCCATCTTGACGGTGGCAATGCGGTGGCCGACGACCAGCTCGCCTTCGTTCTTCGCCAGTTCGCCGCGCGCAGCCGCGACCGCCTGCAGCACCGCCTTGTCATTGGCGGCGACCGTATCGAGAACCGACCGGGAAATGACGTAATGCGTCGCGATGCGCCGCTCCAGGTTCTCGAGTTTGAGGCCGACGCCGCGCGTCTCGATCAGAAAGGAGACCGCGCCCGAAAGTCCGAACAGGTTGCGCGCGATGCCGGGCGCATTGCCGCCCATCGAGACGACCTTGTCGTCCTTGTTGTAGCCCGTCGTGAAATACCAGAAGGAGGAGAGCCCCTTCTCGGCCATTGCCTTGTCCATCGCAGGCTTGACCAGCTCGGACGCGAGCTTCGTCGTCTGCTGTGGCACGGCCGGATTGGTCGCGTAGAGGATCATAGCATCGGCGGCATTGAGCCCGCCGAACTTCTCGAGCCAGCGATTGGCGACTGAGAACTCATGCACGTCGACGATGACGTCGGGCGGCAGCTCGGCGAGCTTGGCATGCAGCGCCTTCGTCTCCGGCAAGGTCAGCAGCAGGTGATCACGGTTGAGATCAAAGCCGTTGGCACCGGTGCGCTTGTCGGCCGCTGCCCCGTCAGGGTTGGTGCGCGGCACGATCACCACCACCAGCTTGTCGAGCACGGCCTTGAGGTCGGTCGTGGCCAGATCATTGGCGAGTGCGAGCATCGCTTCACCACCGGCCGGCTCGTTGCCGTGCTGCTGGCCGACGAACCAGACGATGGGCCGCCCCAACGCCCTGAGCGCCGCCGCATCCTTGGCGCCTTCCTTGGAGAAGATCAGATAGGGCAGATCACGTCCCTGCTGCGACGTGCCAAGCGAGCCGAGCACGACCTGGGCCGGCGCCTTGGCGGCGAGATCGGCAACGAAGGCGTCGAGCTCGGCCTGCGTGGTCAGCCCGGGCGTGCCGCGTGTCAGCGACGGCGTCGCCAGCGGGATCGGCACGGATTTGTAGCGGGCAAGCACGGCCTCGCTCTGCTTGTAGTCGGCGACCTTGCCCTCCTCCTGCGCCAGAGCGGGAGCGGCTCCGAGCAGCGTCAACAGCCCAAGAGCGAACGCCGTTCTCGTCTTCATCCCAACCTCCAGCGAAATGCCGCATTCACCTGACACCAGGCGGCGACTATGAAACGGCGACGGAGACCGGACAAGCAATCCGCGATTGCTGACGGCCCAGCGGAACGAGGCGACAGATGACCAGCATGGCGGAACGCATCACCAGCAAGCTCGATTCGGCACTGGCGCCGGAGCATCTGCGTGTCATCGATGAATCGCATCAGCACCAGGGCCATGGTGGCTGGCGCGAGGGCGGCGAGACGCATTTTCGCGTCGAGCTCGTTTCCTCCGCCTTTGCCGGCAAGAGCCGGCTGGAGCGTCATCGCCTCGTCAACGCGGCGTTGGCCCAGGAACTGGCCGACCGGGTGCATGCGCTGGCGATTGTCGCCAAGGCACCGGGAGAGGCCTGAGCCGATCAGCTCTTGGCCGATCAGCTCTTGCCCGGCCGCTCCGGCATGAAGGCGTAGATCGCGCTCGGGACGAGCAGCAGCGCCGCAAAGCCCCAATGGAGATGGGCAAAGGTGGTCGCGGCGTCGAGTCCGGCCTGGCGCTGCTCGGCGATGAACCAGCCCGAGCCGGACTGGATCGCCGCTGCGCCTGCAATGAACAGGAAATTGATGCAGGTCATGCCACGCCCGATCAGGTGCTCGGGAAAGAACAGCCGTGCATGCGCCATCAACACCGCATAGGTGAACCCCGTCGCGCCGATGAGCGCGAACAGGCCGATGGCCAGCGCCGAATGCGCATCCCCCCAGAGTGCCAGGGCGATGAAACAGAACGCGGTCAGCACCGTCCCCCACAAGACCAGCGGCTTGCTGCGGCCGAGCCGCTGTTCGAGCCCACCATAGAGGAAGGCGCCCGCGATCATGGTCATCGCCATCGCCGTTGCGACATGGCCGCTGGCGATCGCATCGAAACCGTGCACGCCGCTCATGAAGGGCGCAATCCAGAGACCGCGGATCGTCGCGATGATCGCGTAGCCGGTGAGGGTGATCGGCGCGAGCAGCCAGAGCGGACGGAGCGCGAGAATGCTCCGCAGCCCCTTGAGCAGGCCTTCGTCACCGCCTGAGGCCGCCTTGGCCCTGGGCGGATCACGAACCAGCGCGGCGGCGACCACGGTCGCGGCCAGGAAGCAGGCGGCCACGACCAGCATCGACGGCCGCCAGCCGAAGCGGGCAGCCGCGACCGCCAGCGGGCCCGCGCCGACGAGATTGCCGATCGAGCCGAGGCCGATAAAGGCCGAGGTCAGGAAACCGAAGCGCTTGGGATCTTGCGTGCGTGCGAACAGGAACAGCGCAGACATGAAGATCGGCGAGCAGCCAAGCCCGAGCATCGCCATGCCGAGCGTGCCGGTGACAGCGTGGGTCGCCGTCGCGAAGAGGAAGGCGCCGGCCGAGCCGATTGCCATCGTCACGGCGACGGTCCGGCGCGGCCCCAGCCGGTCGAGCGCCCAGCCGACCGGGAACTGCGCCAGGGCGAAGGTTATGAACCAGGCCGCGCCCAGAAATCCCAGCTCGCGCGGCCCGATCCCCAGATCCGTCATCACCGGGCTGGCGATGACGCTCAGGAAGGATCGGTAGAAGATCGAGAGGATATAGGCCGGCAGCAGCGCCAGGAAGATCGTCACGTCAGACGGTCACTTGATCCGCTCGAGCACCGAGACATAGTTGGCCACCGCAGCCCCACCCATGTTGAAGATACCGCCCAGGCGTGCGTCCTGGACCTGCATGCCTTCGGGCGCCTCGCCAGTGAGCTGCATAGCGCTGAGCACATGCATCGAGACGCCGGTCGCGCCGATCGGATGGCCCTTGGCCTTCAGGCCGCCGGAGACATTGACCGGCAGCTTGCCGCCCTTCTGCGTCCAGCCTTCCTTGATGGCGCGGGCGCCCTCGCCTTCTTTCGTCAGGCCCATCGCCTCGTATTCGATCAGCTCGGCGACGGTGAAGCAGTCATGCGTCTCGACGAAGGAGAGATCATCCAGCGTGACGCCGGCATCGGCGAGCGCCTTCTTCCAGGCTTCGGCACAGCCGTCGAATTTGAGGATGTCGCGCTTCGACATCGGCAGGAAGTCCTGGACATGGGCCATGCCACGGAAGCCGACGGCCCGGCGCATTTCCATCGCCGTCGCCTGATCGGCCAGTACCAGCGCGGCAGCGCCGTCCGAGACCAGCGAACAATCGGTGCGCTTCAGCGGCCCGGCGACATAGGGGTTCTTCTCGCTCTCCTCGCGGCAGAAGGCGAAGCCGAGATCCTTGCGCATCTGCGCATAGGGGTTCTCGACGCCATTCTTGTGGTTCTTGGCCGCGATCATGGCGAGTGCATCCGACTGATCGCCATGGCGCTGGAAATAGGCGGCGGCAATCTTGCCGAACACACCGGCGAAGCCACCGGGGGTCTCGCCATCTTCCGGCAGATAGGAGGCCTTGAGCAGGAATTTGCCGATATCGGCCGAAGGTGTCTTGGTCATCTGCTCGACGCCGACGACGAGCACGATCTTGGCATCGCCGGCCTTGATGGCGCGCACGCCCTGGTGCACGGCGGCCGAGCCGGTCGCACAGGCATTTTCGACCCGCGTCGTCGGCTTGAAGCGCAGCGCCGGGTCCGCCTGCAGCACGAGCGAGGCCGTGAAATCCTGGGCGGAGAARCCTGCATTGTAGTGGCCGAGAACGATCTCATCGACCTGTTCGGCGGGAATGCCGGCATCGACCAACGCGTCCGTCGCCACGCGGACGATCAGGCTCTCGATGGTTTCGGCATCCTGCTTGCCGAACGGCGTGTGGGCCCAGCCGACGATTGCAGCGCTCATGACGACCTCTCAGAGTAATGTGCAGTTACACTTATCTGCGCCCGACCACGGTATCGTTCAAGCCGGAAACAGCGCAATCCGGCCGTGCGCAGAAAGGGGGACTGCCCGCGAAGCCCCGCTCGTAACGATATAGCGCGTTGCCGCCCATGAGGGGAGAGGATGAGCCTGTTCGCGCATTCTGCGCCGGCTCTCTGCATGACGCTGGAGACTGTGCTGGGCTTGCCTGGTCGAGCTTTCCGCGTCCACCTGTGCCCGCGGCACGTCCAACTGACGGCCTACATTTTCTCGCCGGGCAGCTGACTGGCTTGTTTCACCCAAGCGGCGAACTGCGCCTCGTCGAGTTCGCCCTCATGGATATCGAGATAGCGCACGTCCTTCTGCTTGGACGCACCGAGCGGAACAGGGCTCAGCGATGCGCCGCGGAAGAACGCAACTTTCACGTATGTCGTGAGGCAATGAAAGCCGAGGAACCAGCCTTGGTCCTGACCCTCCACTCCGTAGAAGGGCGAATTCCATTTGACCGCCTTGCGCGCCCCGGGAACGGTGCGCTCGATGATGGCATCGAGGCGGCGTCCGACGTCGCTTTTCCAGCCCGGCATGGCCGCGATATAGGCCTGCACGGGGGCGTCACCATAGCCCTTGGCAATCTGGGGATTGCCACCCGAAAGCAGGACGACTTCGCCCGGCTGCGCCTTCAGCGCCGATCTGCGCGGTCTGGCCCGCTTCTCGAGAACCGGCTCGGCGGCCTCGTTCTCCGTGGCCTGCTCCGGCTTTCTGGACATCCCAGTCATCATCTTCACTGCTGTCTGGCGGTGCGTCGGCCGCCGCCCGATTTGGCGGCATAGGGCAGCGCGAACATGTAGAGACCGGTGGGCAGAAGCACGAAGAGCGGGAACAGCGGCAGGAAATACACCCACTCGGCAGGCTGCTTCCCAAGGCCCAAGGCGATGAAGATCGCGATGACGACCACCGTAAAAATAATCGACATCCAGCGGTGGATCTGCCGAATCCAGTCGTTCCAGTTCATTGGGACCTCCTCTGAGGGCAAGGTGCAGCGGATCGGGCGACGCAGACGTCAATCCGTCCGCGCCATGACCTCTTCCAGATTTCCAAAGAACCGCGGCCAGCCAGCCATTGCTCCCCGGTAATAGGGCTGCTGGTCCGGCCTGAACCCCGTCTGCTCCATGCGCAGAAAGGTCCCGGTGCTCGTAGGGATGAGCGTCCAGGTGACGACGCTCTCGAGATCCTTGGTGTTCCACGTGTAGGTCAGCGTCTTGTGCGGCTCGATCGCCTGAATTTGACACTCGACGACGCCCCAGTCCGCGCTGAGATTGAACCGGTGGCCCAGATCTGGCTTGAAGTTGTTCTTCATCAGCCACTCCTCGATGAGATGCGGTTGCGTGAGAGCGCGCCAGAGCTTTTCCGGCGGATGGGCTATCTCACGCTCGACAACGACCGAGAGCGTTTCGGTCGACGTTTCGTTCATTGGTCCATCCTCTTCAGCAGGTCTTCGAGGTCGTCGAATTTACTGTGCCAGAACCCGGCCATTTGGTTCGTCCAGTCGATCAGCGGGCCCAGGGCGCCGATTTGCGCGCTATAATGCGTCTGACGCCCTTCATGGCGATCCCGCACCAGCCCGGCCTGCTTCAGAATGCCGAGATGCTTTGAAACGGCCGGCTGCGAGATCCCGGCTTGGGCTGTGAGTGCCCCGACCGTCTGCTCACCTTCGCGACACAGCCGTTCGAAAATGCCCCGCCGCGTCGGATCGGCGAGCGTCCTGAAGAGCGCGTCGTGAGCGTTCAGCATCGGAACCCATAACTCATTGGCTATTGATTTGACTCATAACCGCCGAGATATGCGTAGGTCAAGCGCGGTGCTATCGCAGCACCATGATCGGTCACAGGAACCACCGGACATGTCGTACGGAGAGGCAGCCTCGCCACCCGTTGCGGCGCGGCTGTTCATCGGTCAGCCGGCACATATCGGCGCTGGGTCGAACCTGTCAGGCACCCAAGATCGGCCGTGTCCGCAAGATAGTCGCCCAAGCGGTTCCGTGGAGCGGCGGCCGGCTAAATCGCCAGCATCAGGAGCAGGCCGACACCGAAGACGATCATTGCCATGCCCAGCAGTTCGCGCCGCGTCGTACCTTCCGAGAACATCTTGCGCGAGGCGATCTGCGCCAGTGGCACTTCGATCAAAGCCAGGGTCCGGACATTGGCCGCCGTCGTCAGCGAGAAGCCGATGAACCAGAACTGCGAAGCCGCCGCGCCAAGGAAACCCGCCGTCAGCGAACGGCGCCAGTTCTTCAGGCTCAGGACCAGCGCCTTGCGGTTGGCGATCAGCATGTAGAGCGTCAGGATCAGTGTCTGCAGGCCCAGCCMCAGAGCAAGGGTCGTCGTCGCCCGGATCAGGAAGTCGCCATCCGGCAGAGACTGGATCGCGCCGCGATAGCCGATGGCCGACAGCGCGAAGCAGGCGCCTGAGCCGATGCCGAGCAGCGCGGGACGCAGGCCCGCCCGGCTCAGCTTTTCGCCCGGCTTCCAGGAAACCAGGACGACACCGGCCGTTGCGATCACGATCGCTGCGAATTTCGCCGGGCTCAGCGCATCCCCGAGCAGCAGCGCTCCGAAGACCGCCACCTGGACTGGCTCCGTCTTGGTATAGGCGGTGGTCACGGCGAAGGAGCGCTCTCTCATCGCCGCCAGCATCAGGGCCGTCGCCGCGATCTGGGTCAGCGCGCCCCAGCTCGTGATGCCGAGCGTCGCAAGGCTGATCTGCGGCGGCAGGCGCCCCAGGCCAAGGCAGACGAGGAGCAGGAACAGCAGCGCGAAGGGCAGACCGAACAGGAAGCGCACCTGCGTCGCGCCGACGACGCCGATCACCTCCGTCAGCGAGCGCTGGGTGAGGTTGCGCGCCGTCTGCAGCAGCGAGGCGACGATCGTTGCCGGGATCCAGAAGAGGGTAAAGCTCACGCGGGCATCCGGGGCTGGAACTGTGACCAAGGCTTTACGGCCGCCCGACATGACTAGGCAAATCGCTCCGCTGGGGGTAGGTATGCGTCCATGGGCGGGCCGATCGGTCGCGCCGTCTCGAAAATGCCGCACGCGTCGCGTTGAACCCTGCGCCTTCAACCCTCGTCCAGACAGGCTCAAGACCCGCCCGATGAACGCTCCCCGTCTCGCTGTCCTCGCCCTTGCCCTGTCCGTCAGCGCTCCGGCCCTCGCCGGCACGAGTCTGGTGGTCGATGCGTCCAGTGGCGCCGT
The DNA here is from genome assembly GCF_056396265.1 of Allobosea sp. 05T422_2. Lineage (NCBI taxonomy): Bacteria > Pseudomonadati > Pseudomonadota > Alphaproteobacteria > Hyphomicrobiales > Alloboseaceae > Allobosea > Allobosea sp. 05T422_2. The sequence continues at coordinate 11,252 of NZ_JBFTLD010000176.1, forward strand.
TCTCTCCAGCGAGAATGCCAGCCAGGCCTGGCACCCGGCCTCGACCACGAAGATGATGACGGCCTATCTGGCGCTCAAGGCAGTGCGGGCCGGCAAGCTCGGGCTTGAAACGGCGATCCCCGCCTCGAAGCGGGCCGCGAGCCAGCCGCGCGTCAAGGTCTATATCCGCGCCGGGCAGGAGATCACGCTCGACAACGCCCTGCGCATCATGATGGTGAAATCGGCCAACGACATCGCCTATGTCATCGCCGAGGGCGTCGGCGGCGATGTCGAGACCTTCGTCGGGATGATGAATGCCGAAGCCCAGCGCCTCGGCATGAATGACACGGTCTTCACCAATCCGAATGGCTGGCATGATCCGAACCAGCAGGTCAGCGCCCGCGACCTCGCGGTTCTCGCCATGGCGCTGATGCGCGAATTCCCGGACTATTCCGATTACTGGAACACCGGCTCGGTTCAGCTCGGCAAGCAGGTTCTCCAGAACACGAACGGCCTCGTCGGACGCTATTCCGGCATCTCCGGCATGAAGACCGGTTTCGTCTGTGCCTCGGGTTTCAACGTCGTGGCGACGGCGACGCGTGGCGGCCGCACGCTCGTCGCGGTCGTGCTGGGTGCGCTGTCCGCCTCCGAACGCACCGTCAAGGCGGCGCAGTTGCTCGATGACGGCTTCTCGAAATGGGGAGGCTCCGGCTACACCCTCGCCAGCCTGCCCTCCGGCAATGGTGGACGCGCCAACAATATCTGCGACGAGGTTCGCCGCAGAGGCGGCGGCGTGGCTTTGGCCGACGATTCCGACGTGTCCGGCCCCATCGCCGCCAATGCCGCATCCGGCAGCGGCAATGACAACGCCATGAGCGAGCGCTTCGGCGGACCGCAGCCGCAGGCTCGCGCCACAGGCGCCCTGCTGATGCGCACGCCCTCCGGCCGGATCACGCTCGGGCCGCGCGCGCCCATGACACCGGTACAGGTCTCCTTCGGCCGCTCACCGAGCTCTGCTTCGGCCCCGCTCGCCGCCAATGTCACAGCGCGGCCCGACACGCAGTTCGCCCGCGATCGCGCGCCGGTCATTACGCCAGGAGCCCCGGTGTCCGCCGGAGTAGCATCCGGCCCATCGACACGCACCGCCTCGAGCAATGGCGCCATTCCGCGCGGGACGACGGCCTTCGCTCCGAGCAGCGAGGATGTCCAGCCTCCGTCGAATGCCTTCCAGAGCGGCCCCATGAAGCTGCAGGGCGCGATCCGGCCCGGCGCGGCGGCGGCGTCCAGCCTGCGCCCTGGCTCGGCCGCAGGCATCAAACAGGCCGCCCGCCCGCCAGTAAGGCCGGCCCCCGCCAAGCCCGACGCGGCGGCGAAGGCCAAGCCGGAAGCGGCGGCAAAGGCCAAGACCAAGCCGGGGCAGAGCGAACCCAAGCCTCAGCCGGCCCGCACAGGCGCCGTGAAGCCCCCCGTCAAGCCGAAAGCCAAGGTGAACGACGACGCCTGAGTCCTGGAGGGTGCGCGCCGAGACAGCCCGCACCGCCAGTCGACACGGCATCGCCCTGGCGTTTGCCTCGGCTGCCGCCTATGGCAGCAACATCGTCTCGGCCCAGCTCGCGGGCCAGGCCGGCCTGAGCGGGCCGCTGCTGGTTTTCTACCGGGTTTTCATCATGCTCGCGCTGGTGGCCGGAGCCGCCTGGCTTCTGCGGGCAAACTTCAGGGTTCCGCGGCACCAATACCGGGCGCTGCTGGCCTTCGGCCTGACCAGCGCTCTCGTCGGCTCGGCTTACCTGTCCTCGGTCGCCTTCCTGCCCGTGACCGTCGCCGCCGTCATTTTCTACACCTACCCGGTTATCATCGTCCTGGCCGAGCCGCTGCTGACGCCTGCGCGCTTCAGCCTCGACCGACTTGCGGTGGCGCTGACCGCCTTTCTCGGTGTCGGCATGGTCGTCGGGCCCGATCTGCATGGGCTCGATCCGCGCGGGCTTGCGCTCGCGCTCGCAGCCAGCCTCGCGGCCGCGGCACAGTTTTTCGCGGGCTCCGCCTGCGCCGCGACGCCGCTCGCGCCAAAACTGTTCTGGTCGCATCTGCTCATCCTGCCGGTGACAGCGGGCATTCTCGCTTTCGTTGGCGGCTTTGCCCTTCCGAGCGCGCTGGCCTTGGCACCGATGGCCGTCGCGATCACCATTGGCGGCTATCTCGTCGGCTTCCTGTTCCAGGTGATGGCATTGGCCCGTGTCGCGCCAGGCCCCGCTGCCCTCACCTTTTGTGCCGAGCCGGTCTTTGCCGTCGGGATAGCCGCCGTGATGCTCGGCGAGCGGGTCGGCGCGCTGCAATATGCGGGCGGCGCCCTTGTCGTCGTCGCGATCATGGCTAATGTAATATTGGAACAAAATCGGGCGCGACGCGTGCCTGCCCTTAGCCTTGATCGATGATGCCCGACATGACCGGTAGCGACCAGAGACCCATCCCGATCC
>NZ_JBFTLD010000177.1:0-13681 GCF_056396265.1 Allobosea sp. 05T422_2
CCTCACAACAATGATAGCATGCTGGCCGACGCTGCCGCGGATGCAGCGAGACGCCTACCCCCTGAGCCGCTCACGATCCAGGTAGGTTGTGAGCCGCGGCAGCAGGCGGGCAGACAGCCAACTCGCCGCGACTCCGCTCACACCTCCGGCGATCTTGACCAGGGCATCTCCCAGCCGCGCGTGCCTGTCGGGTGACAGCATCTGGAAGAGCTCCAACCCTATTGCGATCCCGATGGTCAGCAGGAGTATGATCCCAATTCGCCGGGGATATGCGGTGGCGAAGAGGAAACCCAGGAGGCCGAATGCGCCGAACCGTTCGAGATGAACGGCATCGCCGATTCTCGGACGCAGCTCGATCGCGGACAAGGTTGCGTAAGCGATGAAGGCGAGCGTGAACCATGCCAGGGCGCGTAGAACTATCCTGAATGTCATGGTCCGTCGATCTCTGGCTGTGGGGCGGCGAGCTGCTGGCGCTCTATCGCGCGCTCTCGCTMACAATGGAAGCCCGCCTATTTCGCCAGCAGCGCCCGATAGACCTCCAGCGTCTTCTGGGCGACGTTCGGCCAGCTATAGGCCAGCTCCACCCGCTTGATCTGGGAGCGGGCCTGCTCCTCGCTGATCGGATTGGCGATCTTTGCCATTATCGCCGCGGCGAGCGCATCGACATCGCCAAGCGGAAAGTAATCCTCCGGAGGCAGGCCAAGTTCCCGGTTCGCGGCGATATTGCTGGCGAGCACCGGGAGGCCGGACGCCATGGCCTCCAGGAGCGCGATCGGCATCCCCTCATGGCTCGACGGCAGGACGAAGAGCGCGGCATTGGCGAAGAGTTCGGCAAGCCTGTCGCCGGACTGGAAACCAGTCAAGACGACGCCGGGCACGGCCTGGGCCATCTCCCTGACCTGCAGGGAATAGGCGGTTTCAAACTCCGCTCCACCCGCCAGGACCAGGCGAAGGTCGGAGCGCCCGCTCCGCGCAAATGCTTCGATGAGGTCCGTTTGCCGCTTCTCCGGAACGAGGCGGGCGGCAAGCAGGACATAACGCTTGGGCTGCAGGCCAAACTCCGCCAGGACGCCAGTCCGATGCGCGCCCCGGGAGATGGCCACACCATTCGGCACGAAGCTGACCGGCGTATCGTAGCGGGAGCTCATGGTCTGGGCGACCTCGCGCGAGACCGCGATCCGGCCATGGGACAGGCGCATGCCGAGATACTCGCCAAGTCTTAGGGCGCGCCGGGCAACGCCGCCCCATTTCTGCCGGTCGTAATCATAGCCGTGATGGGTCACGACCACCTTCATGCCCAGGAGACGGGCGAGAGGCACCATCAATGCCGGGCCAACCGCATGAATGTGCAGGATGTCCGGCCGGCGCACCGCCGCGAAACAGACGCCCAGGAAGGTATGGACGATGGCCTCCAGCGCCATCTTGCGGGGGGCCCAGAGCGAGAAGACACGGATACCGTTCGCGGGAGAAGGCGGAGACGGCAGGTAACGGTGCCGGCCGATGACTTCGACGTTCCAGCCGCATGCGGCCATCTCGCCGGCCAGCATCTCGACATGTTTCTCTACGCCGCCCTGAACATTGGGGATGCCGCGGAGTCCGAGGAAAATGACACGCCGTGGAATATCCTGACTTGCCATAGCCACCGGCTGTGCGGGAGGCACCTCAAGAGGAAGACTGGTCAATGACGCCTCCGCCGATTGCTGCCCGGCCGGTCTTGAACGACAATGCCGAAGACCGTTGCGCTTTCAGCTCGGCGCCGGACCTCGGAGAGATTCCTCTTGGGAAGGTAGAGAGTGGAATCCGGTGTTCTGGAAAATCCCTCTACCTGATTTCGATGAATTTTATAGAATGCGGGCTGCCATCCGCAATAGACAGCCCGGCGCGCGGCGTGTTTTCCAATTATTAACCTTTACATCGCTTTTTGCCTCGTCGCCTTTCAGGCGGCCCCGAGCGCGGCATAGAGGTTCAGCGTCCGGTCGCGAAAGGCGGCGGCGGAGAAGTCGGCTGCGATCCATTTGCGCCCMGCCGCTCCCATCCTCGCGCGCTCGGCCGCCGGGAGCGCGGCCAGATCTCCCAGTTTCTGCGCGAGATCCTGCGCGTCTCCCGAGGTCACCAGCATTCCGGTTTCTTTCTCCCGGATCATCTCCGGGATGCCGCCGATGGCGGCACCCAGCACGGGACGTCCCAGCGCATAGGCTTCCAGGATGCTGATCGGGGCGTTCTCATACCATTCGGAGGGCAGCACCAGCGCTCGGGATTGTCCGATCAGGCGGTGCAGGTCCTGCCCTGACAAGTGCCCCACGAAGCTCACGTCCGCGCCGGTTTCATCGGCGCACTGGCGAAGGGCCGCTTCATCGGGCMCAGTGCCGGCCACGATGAGCCGCTGCTTCGAGAGAGCGACGGCCTTGATCAAGGTCGCCAGCCCTTTCTCGGGCGCGAGGCGGCCGGCGAAGACGAAATAATCGCCCTCCTCCCAGTCGCTGCTGTAACGCTCGACATCGACGAAATTCGGTATGTATTCCAGCTGCTCGCGGGGCCAGCCCCATTCGACCAGCTTCTCCAGATAGAAGCGGCTGGGAACGACGATGCGGTCGAGCTTGTCCCGGTAAAGGCCGAGCGAGCGATGCACCAGAGTTTCCGCCAGGACCAGGGTGCTGTACGGCACGGATCCCTTGATGCAGCGATGGCGCAGGACATTGTAGATGTGGCCGCCGCGGCAATCCTCGCAGATTTTTCCATCGCGCAGCATCTTGTAGGACGGACAGGCGAGCTTCAGGTCATGCGCCGTCATCACCACCGGAATGCCAGCTGACTTCAAGGTGGAGAAGATCGCCGGGGAGAGGTGGTGGTAGACGTTATGGGCGTGGGCGACCGAGGGGCGCGCCTGCTCGATCAGTCGCGCGATATTCCGTTGCGCTTCGACGGAGTAGATGATGCTTGCTGCTTGGACGACCTTTCGCAACGGGCTCGTCTGGCGACCATATTCGATCTCCGACACGAAATAGTCTGACCATGGCGAGGGTTCATTGTCCTCATGCTGCATGGCAAAGGGGACGACATCCCAACCGATCCTTTCGAACATGGTCATGTGGTCGAAGAAGACCGCCTCGGCCCCGCCGCGGCGGTAGAAATAGTTATTGATCGCCAGCAGGCGCTTCCCGGCAGGTTGGGGTTTTGCCACGTCCCGGCTCCTCACCAGCCGATCCGATCCAGAATGCGATCGACAGGCTGGACCGCGCATCCGCGCTCKACCGCGTGACGCACCAGATGCTCGAATGTGCCCAGCGTACACCCATAGGATGTCGGGTTGGGTGCGATGTCATGCGTGAAGAAGACGAGCCAGCCGGGCATGGCGACCACCTCGTCGATCCAGCGTGTCAGGGCGCGCGCCTCCGGATCGGGCTGGCGAATCTCGACGGCCTTGAGCATCAGGGGATCGACCGCACCGCGATTGATGGCTTCGCCGGCCCCGCGGCATGTGCGGAAGCGCCGGCGGAATTCGGGTCGCGCCAGAGGCCATGCCGCATTGTAGGGAAAGGCGAAATTGGCCGGCTCCGCGGAAATGCCGGCTTGCGCGAGATAGTCGGCATTGCGGTCCAGATCGCGCGACAGATCGGCGCCGGGAATGTCGCGGATCCTGCGATGCGAGAAGGTGTGGCAGCCGATTTCGTGACCGCGTTCGGCGAGATCCCGGCACCCGTCCGGTGTTATCAGCACCCGGTTCGGCTCGACCTGCCCCGCAAGCCCTCCGGCGATATAGAACGTGCCACGCACGCCATATTTCTCGAGGATCGATGCTCCCTCGCTACGGGCAGAATCTGGAACATCGTCGAAGGTGAAGGAGACCAGCGGGGTGTCCGTCTCCAGGCGGCGCCTGGAGCCCGCAAGCCCCCAGATCAGCCGGTTGCTCAGGCTGTCGACCTTCGCTCCAAGGCGTTCGGATACGCTAGGCATGCGCGACGGCCCCTTCCGGCTGGGTCCGGCGCTCCGGCGCCAGCGCGGCCGAGGCCTGCAGGGACAGGCCGTAAAGCGCGAACAGCAAGGTGAACCAAAGCGAGTTGCCACCTTCGAAGAACAGGCTCTCGAGGCCGGCATTGAAGATGGCGTAGAGCCAGATGCGGGTGAAGAGCCGAGTCAGATGCGAGTGCTCGGCGTCGGGTTCCAGCCGCGAAATGTTGCGGAGCGGCAGGACGACGAGCCAGACCAGCGTCAGCAAAAGCCCGGGGATTCCCGTCATCAATGCGACGTCGAGATAGGAATTGTGCCCGTTTGCCGCGGCAACCGCCCAGGTTTCGATCGAGCCGCCGCTGTGGACGAGCTCCGATGTCTGCCAGAAACCCTTGAAGCCGTATCCTGTCAGTGGCCGGTCCGCGAGTTCGGAGACGGCAAACCGCCAGATATCCGCGCGGTTGGTAAAAGTCGCATCGATCCCGAGCTCGTTGATGAAATCGCCCAGCGGCCTGAAGACCGCAGCCCCGATCGCGAAGATGTTGAACGCCCCGACACCGCCGATGACGATCGGAATGCGCAGGAAGCGAACCTTCTCGAAGACCCATGCGAGCAGAAGGATAGCCGGCAGCATGGCCGTCGAGGTCTTGCCGCCGGTATTGATCAGGAAGAGGAACGACAGGCACAGGATCGTCATGCCCGCGATCCGCGACCAGGCATTCATGACGAAGAGGCCGAAGAACGAAGCGACCACCATTGCCGCTGCAGCGCTGTTCTTGTGCGGGAAATGCCCGCGCCACAAACCGGCATTCATCGGCTCGCGCAGCTCGGAAGCCTGATGGATCGCCAGCAGCGGCTTGAACAGGATGCCGTAATAGCTGACCCCCAGCATGATGAGCGTACCGATGCCCAGCGTCTTGGCGAAATGCCTCTCGGAGGCCGGCAGCAGCAGATAGATGCTGRCATTGACCGTCACCATGACGGCGAGAACGGTCCCCTTGATCCCGAGCATGGGGTAGGACGAGATCAGCGAAACCAGGAAGAACCAGGCAAACAGCAGGCCCAACAGCACGCGCGGCTGCAGGATGATGCTGCGCATCGGGTGAAGCAAACCGTAGGCGAGCGTGCCCGCGAACAGCAGCAGCGACACGACTTGGTTCATCAGGTTGGAGTTGCCGGCGCTGGGGTCCAGCACGGCCTCGCCGGTCAGGTCGACGAAGGGATTGAGGGAAATCCAGAAGAACAGGAAGATCGCCATGAACAGGGCGGTGCCGACAGTCTCCCTCAGCTTCTCTCCTCGATCTGCCTCCCCCTTGGCGGCGCTTCCCATGGCCGCCCCTCAAGCAGCCGCGGGCTGCGGGTGACGGATATAGGTCCAGGCCCCACGCGCCAGGGCCGCTGCAATCCCGAGCATAAGGCCCAGCATCACCGCCGCCGCCAGCAGGATCAACGTACGAGGTGGCCAGCTACGCGCCTTGGGCGGCATCGGTGACGAGATCACAYGCACATTGCTGGTGTCGATCTGCTGGCGCTCACCGATCTGCTGGGCACGCGCCAGGTGGGTTTCGTAGATCGCCGCCTTGGCGCGCGCGTCGCGCTGTAGATCGCGCAGCTGCACTTCGGCGTCGTTGTCGGTGAAGACGTTCGACTTCCCGTCGCCCGCCTTGTCCTGCAGTACTCTGAGCGTCGTCTGTTCCCTGTTGAAGTCGGCCTTCGCGCCTTCGAAGATGCGGCGGGCTTCGCGGGACAGTGCTCCTTCGAGCACCTGCTGTTCGGATAATGCTGTGATCAGCTGCGGATGGCGCGCGCCAAAGGTCGCCCTGATCGACCCGATCTGCTGCTGCAGCGTATTATACTGCGCTCGCAGACTCGTCATGGTCGCGGAATCGAAGATCGACGCGCTGGCTGCCCGCCGCTCTGCGATCGCTGCACTCATCTGCCTGTAGCGCGATTCCGCCTGAATGAAGCGCTGCTGTGCATCCAGAACCTGCGTATTGAGCTCGCCCGAGAGCCGCGTGCTGACGAGCTCGCCATTATTGGACTGCAGCCCTTTCGCACGCCGGAAATCCTCCACCCTCCGCTCCGCCTCGGTCACGTTGCGGCGCAGCTCATCCAGGCGGTTATTGAGGTTCTTCACCACCCGGCCGGCGCTTTCGGCCGCTGACTGGAAAAGCTCGGCCTCGAAGGCTTCGACAATCGCGTTGGATATCGCGACAGCCTTCTCGGGGTCTTCCGCCCAGAGCTTCATGACCACGACGAAGGAGCGCTCCTCGCGCCGCGCCTCGACCCGTTCGGCCAACGCACGCATCACGGCAAGGCGATTGTCCTGACTGGCATCCCTGGACGAGATCAGGCTCCTGAGCGCCGACAGATAGCCAGGCTGCACGAACTCCGGATCATTGGTCAGGTCGAGCCGGTCTATGACCCGTGCCAGGACGTTGCGCGAGGTCAGGACCCTGAGCTTGCTCTCGACCTCGAGCAGTTGTGCATCACGCTGCGGATTGGTCGTGAAGACGTCGTCCCGGACGACGTTCAGGTTCGAGGGATCAATGAGGATATCGGTGTAGACGGTATAACGAGGCGGCGTCGTCACCGCATAGACCAGCGCCGTGGCGACGCAGATGACGATGGCGGCAACGATCATGCCTATTCCCCGCCGCAGCCAGACGAGGATGTCGTCGGCCCCGACATCGGCGAGCAAGCGGAGACGGGCAATCGGGCTTCCACTCCCGAATGAACCTTGCGCCCGGCTCGACTGCGGGGAGTGAGACGACGGATCGGAGCGTGCGCCAGAAGACGAGGCTGCATCATCGCGCAGCGATTCCGAGCGAATCCGGGAATGGCCTGTCGGCAGAGGCGCTTGTCGCTGCTCCGACTCCTTCGGCCCGTACATCCGCTTCGCCCTCAGCACGCAACTCTAGACGGAAGAGACGCGCCTATCCCCCGTAAACATGCCCTAGGGGTATGCTCCGGCCCTGAATTTTACGTTAATCGCAACGAGAACACCGCATCCGGGAACGACAATCCGGCCCTCGATCTTGCGGCAAAGTCCAGCTGCGTCATCAGATCCCTTGGGACGTCGATCTTCGGCCTTGATCCGAAGTCTAATCAAGAACTTGGGGCTTTGCCGGGTGCTTCGAAATTTACCATTCGCATGGATATCCCCAAGCGTTAACGCTTGCTCGCCCAGGATTGGCTATAGTTCAACCGGACACGAAGGACTTGGAAGCATCTCGGCATGTGCGGATTTGGGGGCTATTTCGGCGCGGTCCGGGATGGGAGGGAACTCCTTGAACGGATGACGGCCGCGATTGCGCATCGCGGTCCCGACGAGCAAGGGCTCTTCACGGCGAAGGACGCAGGTCTCGGACATGCGCGACTGTCGATCGTCGGCCTGGGGGATGGCCAGCAACCGATGTCCGATGCGACGGGTGAACTGACGATCGCCTTCAACGGCGAGATCTTCAACTATGTCGAATTGCGCGAGCAGCTGCGCGCAAAGGGGCGCCGCTTCCGGACGTCGAGCGACACCGAGGTGATCCTGCATCTCTATGAGGAGATGGGCGAGGATTGCCTGTCCGTCCTCAATGGCGATTTCGCCTTCGCGCTCTGGGATGGCCGGCGCCGCCGCATGGTTCTGGCCCGGGACCGCATGGGCGTCCGGCCGCTGTTCTATACAAGGCAGGGCGATCGGTTCTATTTCGGCTCAGAGGTCAAGGCGCTTCTTCAGGTCCCGGGCGTGAGTGCAGAGATCGATCCCGTCGCCCTCGACCAGATTTTCACATTATGGGCGCCGATCGCGCCGCGCACGGCCTTCCGCGACATCTTCGAGCTGGAACCAGCGCATCTCATGATCGTCCAGGAGGGCAGCGTCTCGACGCGGCCTTATTGGAGCCTGGATTATCCCGACCGGGATGCGCCATCCCGGCACACCGATGAACGCGCTGCGGCAGAGGAACTGCGCGCCCTGCTGACCGAGGCGACCCGGATTCGCATGCGGGCCGATGTCCCGGTCGGCTCCTATCTCTCAGGCGGGCTCGATTCCTCGATCACCTCTGCGCTTGCTGCGGGCATGGCGCCTGGCGGCCTCAGGACTTTCTCCGTCACCTTCGACAGCGCCGAGCATGACGAAAGCGCCTTCCAGATGGAAATGGCCCGGGCACTCGGGACGCAGCACAGTTCCGTCGCCTGCGGCGAGGGCGACATCGCCGCGGTCTTTCCCGACGTGATCCGCTTCACCGAGCGGCCGATCCTCAGAACCGCACCTGCCCCGCTTTTCAAACTCTCCGGCCTGGTGCGCGAGGCCGGGCTGAAAGTGGTGCTGACGGGTGAAGGCGCGGACGAGGTCTTTGCCGGCTATGACATCTTCAAGGAGGCCCGGGTTCGGCGCTTCTGCGGCAGGCAGCCCGGCTCCCGGATCAGGCCGCACCTGTTTCGCAAGCTCTATCCCTATCTGCCTGGCCTCAGGCAACAATCCGCAGAATATCTCGCATCGTTCTTCGGGGCGAACGGTGCGGCACTCGACGATCCGCTGTTCTCGCATCGGCCGCGGCTCGACGGCACGGCGGCAACGAAGCTGTTCTTCTCGGGCGACCTGCGTGCCACGCTATCGGGCTATGACGCGGCCGAGGAACTCGCTTCGCGTCTGCCGGAGGCCTTCAGCCGCTGGCACCCCTTGCATCAGGCGCAGTATCTGGAGGCCCGCTTCCTTCTGCCGGGCTATATCCTGTCCAGCCAGGGCGACCGCATGGCGATGGCCCATGGCATCGAGGGGCGTTTCCCCTTCCTCGATCATCAGCTGGTCGAGTTCGCCGCCGGGCTTCCCCCCGAGATGAAGCTGAAGGGGCTTGTCGAGAAGCACATCCTGCGCGAGGCGACCAAGGACCTGCTGCCGCCCTCGATCAGCCGACGGGCAAAGCAGCCCTATCGCGCGCCGGACAGTCACTCCTTCGTCGGAGCGGGTGCTGCCGATTATGTCCGGGCAGCCATGGGCGAGGCGCAGGTCGCAGCCGGCGGCCTGTTCAATCCCAAGGCCGTGGCAAAGCTGCACGAGAAATGCAGCGCGCGCCCAGCCTCCGGCTTTCGCGACAACGCGGCCTTTGTCGGCATCCTCTCGACGCAGCTCTGGCTGCAGACATTCACCGGCACGAGCGGCCGCAGATCAGAGGCCGCCTGAAACCGGCCGGGAAAGGAACAGACATGAGCGACACAATCAGGGACAGCGTGAAGGCCTTCGTCGTCGAGAACTTCCTGTTCGGCGATACCAGCCATGAGCTCGCCGGTACGGCGTCGCTGATCGAGAACGGCGTCATCGATTCCACCGGGGTGCTCGAGCTCGTGGCCTTCATCGAGGATCGCTACGGGATCACCGTGGCCGATGCCGATATCGTGCCCGCAAACCTGGATTCGCTTGATCGCATCTCGGCTTTCATCGCGTCGAAAGTATCCGCTCCGGTCACGGCGTAACGATTAGGGGCGGAGCAACAGGCTCATGCGGATCGAGCAATTCCTCGTCACGAACGCCGCCGCACAGGCTGCGAAAACGGCGCTGGTCACCGACCAGAGGCGGCTGCGCTATGACGAGCTGGATGATCTTTCCAGCCGGCTGGCCACCACGCTCGCCGCAAGCGGCGTGAAGCGGGGCGACCGCGTCCTCGTCTTCATGGACAATTGCTGGGAAGCCGCCGTCTCGATCTTCGCGGTTCTCAAGGCCGGCGCGACCTTCAGCCCGATCAACGCCTCGACCAAGGCCGACAAGCTGGCCTATGTCATCGGCGATTGCGAGGCCGCCGCGATCCTGACGCAGGCGAAACTGTTGCCGGTTGTGACGCAGGCGCGCGCGTTGGTCCCAGGGCAGGCGCTCTTTGTCGCTTCGACGCAGTCGCCGGCCGGCCGGCCGCTCGAAGGCGCGGTGTCCTTCGAGGATTGCCTGAAGGGCTCGCCCGCTTCAGTCGGTCATGGCGGCATCGATATCGACCTTGCCATGCTGATCTACACCTCGGGCTCCACGGGCCGGCCCAAGGGCGTGATGATGACGCATCGCAATATCGATGCGGCGGCCGACTCGATCACGACCTATCTGCGCAATACGCCCGACGACATCATCCTCAACGTCTTGCCGCTGGCATTCGACTACGGCCTTTACCAGTTCCTCATGGCGATGAAGCTTGGGGCGACCCTCGTCCTGGAAAAGTCCTTCGCCTTCCCGCAGGCGATCTTCGAGCGCATTCGCACTGAGAATGTCACTGGTTTTCCGCTCGTGCCGAYGATGGCCGCGATGATCCTGCAGATGCGCGATCTCGAGCCGGGGTTCCTGCCGAGCCTGCGTTATCTCTCGAACACGGCCGCAGCCCTGCCGCCCGCCCACATCGCTCGACTGCGTGAACTGTTCCCCGGCGTACGGCTCTATTCGATGTACGGCCTGACGGAATGCAAGCGCTGCACCTATCTGCCGCCGGAAGAACTCGACCGCCGGCCGGGCTCGGTCGGGATCGCCATTCCCAACACCGAGGCGCTGGTCGTCGACGATGAGGGCAACCGCGTGGCTCCGGGCGTGCCGGGCGAGCTGGTGATCCGCGGCCCGCATGTCATGCAAGGGTATTGGCGCAACGAGGCGGCAACGGCACAGATGCTGCGCCCAGGGCCGAACCCCTGGGAGAAGCGCCTCCACACCGGCGATCTCTTCCGGACGGACGAGGAGGGCTTCCTCTATTTCGTCGGCCGCAAGGACGACATCATCAAGACGCGCGGCGAGAAGGTCGCTCCGAAGGAAGTGGAAGCGGTGCTGCACGGCCATCCCGGCATCGCCGAAGCGGTGGTGATGGGCGTGCCCGACCCGGTGCTCGGCCAGGCCATTGCCGCCCTCGTCGTCCTGTCGGATGCGAGCCTGAGCGAGCGGGACATCATTCGCCACTGCGCTGTCCATCTCGAGGATTTCATGGTGCCGCGGATCATCGCGTTCCGCACCGAACTGCCGAAGACGGATACCGGAAAGGTCAGCCGCAGGCTGGCCGCCGAAACGCTGGGAGCAGCGGAATGAACCTCCCCCCTGCCCCGAGCTTGCTCGCCTTCTCGGCTGCCACGCTGACGATCGACAACGCCGCGGAGACGGAGCGGATCGTCGCCGAACTGCGTGGGCAGTTGCGCGGCATGCGTAAGCGCGGGCTCGTGCTCGGCCTGTCCGGCGGCATCGATTCCAGCGTGTCCGTCGCGCTGGCGGTCCGCGCCGTCGGCGCCAAGAACGTCTTCTGCCTGTTCATGCCGGAAAACGATTCCGATCCTGAAAGCCTCCGGCTCGGCCGGCTGGTCGCCGACACGTTCGGGATCGAGGCTGCGGTCGAGGATATCGGCCCGACGCTGCAGGCCATGGGGTGCTATGAACGACGCGACGGCTTCATCCGCGAGCTCGTACCCGCGTATGGGCCGGGTTGGGCGTCCAAGATCGTCATCGCCAACTCGCTCTCGGGCGACGGCTACAACATCTCGTATCTGGTCGTTCAGGACCCCGAAGGCCGGCAGACGAAGCTACGCATGCCGCCTGCCGTCTATCTCGGCATCGTCGCCGCCACCAACATGAAGCAGCGCACGCGCAAGCAGATCGAATATTATCACGCCGACCGGCTGAATTTTGCCGTGCTCGGCACGCCGAACCGGCTCGAATATGATCAGGGCTTCTTCGTGAAGAACGGCGACGGTGCCGCCGACGTGAAGCCGATCGCCCATCTCTACAAGAGCCAGGTCTATGCATTGGCGGCTCATCTCGGCATCCCCGAAGAGATCCGCAGGCGGCCGCCGACGACCGACACCTACACCCTCGAGCAGACGCAGGAGGAGTTCTACTTCTCGCTGCCCTATGACCGCATGGATCTGTGCCTCTACGGGCTCAATCACGGCCTCACCGCCGAAGAGGTCGGCACTGCCACCCAGTTGACGGCCGTCGAGGTCGAACGGGTCTGGGCCGATATTGCAGCCAAGCGCAAGGCGACCCGCTACCTGCACCTGGGGCCGCAGCTCGTGCGCCCGGTGGACGAGATCGCACATTGAGGCCAGCGCACCGGCGGCGGCCTGTCCGCCTTCGGTGCGCGAAAACTAGTCGAAGCTGCCGCCGTTCAGGCGGTTCCAATGCTCGCCCGCCAAGCCGTTCAGGAAGCCCTGCCCGTTGCGGAAGGCCTGAACGAGCTCCTCATCGGGCGAATGCACGACTGTCGATGCGATGTGGGTGAAGGCAATGCGCCGGCCCAGCATGGCTTCCAGCAGCGCGGGCTGCGTGCGGCCGCGCAAGCCGGCAACGCCGCGTGTCGCCGCGTGACCGATCAGGCAATCGATGACCGGGCCTGCCTGCCCTGGCCTGGCAAGAACCTGAAGGACGCGCGCGATCCGCCCCGGGCGGGCGTGATAGAGAAAGGCGCCGATCGGCGCCCCGCTGGCCGAGGTGACCGACGCATACACCGCCTCGCCATAATCGGGCTTCTCGGACGCCTCGGCGACGATATGGGCGAGTTGTTCGCCTGACCAATCCGGACGCAGCGCGAACTGCTCCGTCAGCGGAGCGACAAGCGCGGCAAAGCCGGGCTGATCGATTTCGGCGACCTTGAGACCACCTTTGACATGCCAGTTTTCCGGCACGCCCGACCAGCGCAGATCATTGTCCTGCATCCTGCCGCGCAGATAGCGATCGAGTCCCCGGGAGACCGGGTTCAGCAGCCGCACCGCACCGATCCGGCTCGCTGCCAGATCCAGCATGAAGGCCGATGGCCGGATGATGCGGACCCAGTCCAGGCTGTACTGCGGCAGGGTGATCCCGCGCAGCCTCGTCCACATCTGCGCAGAGATCTCGCTGGCGGTTTCACTGAACGAGAGATCCTGCGGCCCGGCGAGAAAGGTCTTGAGCAGCCGCGCGCCGGCCATCGGGTCGCTCACCCGCCGCTCGACCATCAGGGAACCGCAGATCGCCGCGCGCAGCTTGCGGCGGCCGTGAATCATCGGCAGCATATTGACGCCGACGAAACCCGAAATGTCGCCCTCACCAGACACATGGACGAGGGGGGCGATCTCGGGATCGCAACCCGGCGCTTCGAGATAGTGTCGACGCAGATAGGTCGCGAGCGTGGGAGGCGGAGGCACGCCGCGATCCCGGAATATCCTTTGAAAGAGCCCCGTAACCGCCGGGATATCGGCGGCGCCCAGCGGGCGGATCTCGCTCATGCCGGTCGGCCTGTCGCTTCGGACGTTGCCTGCCCGAACTCCGGGAGCTTGCGGACAAGGGCAACCCGCGGCGTTCCCGCCTCATTCGCGGCGAAGGTCATGGATTCGTAGGCCTTGGTCCTGGCAATGAGCGCCGCCGCTTGCCTATCCTGGCCCTCGCCGAATTCGAACAGCAGCCAGCCGCCCGGCTTGAGGAAGGCTACGGCATCCCGGATCACGCGCTGGTGGATCGATATGCCATAAGGGCCGCCGTCAAAGGCTTCGCGCGGCTCGGCCTCGAGCAAATGGGCGCTMTCCCCCTCAAGGCGCGACGTGGAGATATAGGGCGGGTTGCAGACGATCAGGTCGACGGCCCCCTCCAGGCCATCGCCTGCGAGAGCGGAGAACAGATCTCCCTGCCTGATGGTGACACGGTGCTGAAATGTCAGGCGCTCCGCGTTTCGGCGGGCGAGCTCGACGGTGCTGTCGGTCAGATCAGCGGCCCAGACGCGCGCCGACTGAATCTCGGCTGCGATCGCCAGAGCGAGAT
>NZ_JBFTLD010000178.1:0-13664 GCF_056396265.1 Allobosea sp. 05T422_2
GCCATGGCCTGCGCCGCCACAGACCGTGTGAGGGTTCAGAACAGCGCGGTCGGCGCGAACTGCGCCACCAGCATCAGGGCGAAACTGATCACGCCAAGGCCGGCGCCGGTGAGGGCCAGCATCGTCACGCCGGTGATGATCGCGGCCGAGGAAATCACGATCGCGATCTGAAGCAGGCCTGAGACGATGTCGTATTTGTCGTCGCGGGCCGCTGCGATGTCACGCACGGCCTCGGCCGTCTTGGCGCGCGCGACCAGTTCCTTGCGGCCTTCATTGGTCTCGGGCTCCGAATCATAGCGCGCAATCGTCTGCTTCCARCCGTCGATGCGCTTCTGCATGCGCTCGCGGGTGGCGGGGTCCGTCGCGGCTGCGAGATCGATCTCCATCGCCTCCGCGGCCGTGCGCAGTGTGGTGCCGCGGATCGTCTTGGCCTGGAAGAATGACCAGAGATTCGAAGCCTCGATGTTCTTGGCGATCGATTCCTGCTCGGCGTTCTTGCCGCCGATTTCTGAGAAGGCCAGCATCAGGGCGAGCATCGCGATGAGCAGGGCGATGCGCTTGTTGCTGCCGCTGGTGGCGGTTTCGGTGACGTCGGCTGCTGGCGAAGACATGCGATTCTGGTTCCCCCCGGAGACGGCGGGCAATGGCCGGGTTCCGCGGCGGAATCAAGGGGGCTCGCTCGCCTTGGGCTCTTATCGTTGGGCGCGGGGATGGGCCGCATCATAAGCCGCCATCAAACGGGCCGAATCGATGCGGGTATAGATTTGCGTCGTCGAGAGGGACGCGTGCCCGAGTAGCTCCTGGATGGCCCTTAAATCGCCGCCACGCCCGAGCAGATGGGTCGCGAAGGAATGGCGCAGGCTATGCGGGGTCGCAGACGAGGGCAGGCMGAGCGCGCCGCGCAGGCCCTCGACCGCGAGCTGGATGATGCGGGGCGAGAGCGGTCCACCCTTGGCGCCGAGGAAGAGCGGGCCCTCCGGCGGCAATCGCCAGGGGCAGAGCGAGAGATACTCCTCGATCGCGGTGACCACGACCGGCAGAACAGGCACCATGCGGGTCTTCTGGCCCTTGCCGATCACGGTCAGCGTATCCGATGCGCTCCTTGGTGCCTGCGCGCGCGACAACCCAAGCGCCTCGGAGATGCGCAGGCCGCAGCCATAGAGCAGGGCGAGCACGGCTGCGTCTCGTGCCAGGATCCAGGTTTCGCGGTCCTCGCCGGCGCGGATATCGGCCTGCATCACGGCCTTTGCGGCCTTGGCATCAAGCGGGCGCGGCAGCGATTTTCCAATGCGCGGCCCGCGCGTCGCGGCAAAGGCCGAGGCCGTGAGCTTGCCGGTGCGTTCTCCGAAGCGGGCAAAGGAGCGCAGCGAGGCAAGCTGGCGCATCAGTGTGCGGTTGCCGACGCCGTCACGCCGACGCTGGCCGAGAAAGGCGCGCAAGTCGAGCGGCTTCAGCGCTGCCAGATTCTCGAGGGTCGGCTTGCCGCCGAAATGGCCGTCGAGAAAGGTGGAGAACTGCGCAAGGTCGCGGCCATAGGCCTCGAGCGTCTTGGGTGAAAGACGGCGCTCGCTGGCGAGATGGACGAGCCAGTTTTGGCGCAGGGTCTCGAAATCGGTCATCGGCGTCCCCTGTGGTCTGAGCCGAGCATGACGCCCCTGCCTTAACAGGGACCGAATCGATGCTAGACACGGGCGCATGAGCGAGGTTGAGACAGGCATCGAAACAGGCGGCACGGTCGACGTGCTGATCCCGCTCGCGCTCGATCAGGCGTATAGTTATGCGGTTCCAGACGGGCTCGCGCTCAAACCCGGCGATATCGTGCAGGTGCCGCTGGGCCCGCGCGAGACTGTGGGCGTCGTCTGGAGCCTGGGCTCGGGGCGTGGTGGCAACCTGAAGCGCGTCAGCGCCAAAATGGACATGCCGCCGCTCGATCCGGCCCTGATGAAGCTGGTCGACTGGGTCGCTTGGTACACGCTTGCGGCCAAGGGTTCGGTGCTGGCGCTTGCGCTGCGGCGCCCGCCCGATGATACGCCGGAACGACCGAAGATGGGCGTCCGACTCGTCGGGCCGCCGCCCCAGCGCATGACGCCGGCCCGGGCGCGAGCCATCGCGGCGGCGGAGGGCGGCCTGCTGATCGCGAAATCGGCGCTGGCCGAGACGGCCTCGGTGAGTGGGGCGGTGATCGATTCGCTMGTCGATGCGGGGACTTTTGCCATCGAGGCGCTGCCGCGCGGTGAGGTCGTCGACATTCCCGACCCGGATCACGCGCGACCGGCCCTGTCGGCGGGACAGGCCGCGGCGGCGACGGCACTGGTTGCGTCCGTCAAGGCGGCGGCCTCCGGCGTGACCCTGCTCGAGGGCGTCACGGGGTCGGGCAAGACGGAGGTCTATTTCGAAGCTGTGGCGGAGGCGATCCGGATCGGTCGCCAGAGCCTGATCCTGATGCCGGAAATCGCGCTGACGGCGCAGTTTATCGACCGCTTCGAGGCCCGGTTTGGCGTGCGGCCCGGGCTTTGGCACTCGGCAGTCTCGGGGCGGCGGCGGGAGCGGCTGCAGGCGGCGATCGCAAGCGGCGAGGCGAGAGTGGTGGCGGGCGCGCGCTCGGCCCTGTTCTTGCCCTACCGTGATCTCGGGCTGATCGTGGTCRATGAAGAGCACGAGGCCGCCTACAAGCAGGAGGACGGCGTCAGCTATCACGCCCGCGACATGGCGGTGGTGCGCGGCATGATCGAGAAGGCGCCGGTCATCCTCACCTCTGCGACGCCATCGCTGGTAACGCGCGTCAATGCCGAGCGCGGGCGCTATGCCTATCTGAAACTGCCGGAACGTTTTGGCGGGCGGGAACTGCCGACGCTCGATCTMGTGGATCTCAAGCGCGACAAGCCTGAACGCGGGCGCTGGATTTCGGGCGCGCTCGTCAAGGCCATCACGACCAATCTGGAGGCGAAGGAGCAGTCGCTGCTGTTCCTCAACCGCCGCGGCTACGCACCGCTGACGCTCTGCCGTGATTGCGGTCACCGGTTCCAGTGCCCGAACTGCTCGACCTGGCTGGTCGATCATCGCTTTCGGCGGGCGCTGGTCTGCCATCATTGCGGCCATGTCGAACGCCGGCCGCACGAGTGCCCGGCCTGTCATGCGCCGGAAAGCCTCGCGGCCTGTGGACCCGGTGTCGAACGGCTTGCGGAAGAGGTCGCGACGCTGTTCCCCGATGCGCGTTCGATCGTGCTCTCCAGCGATTTCCCCGGTGGTACCGAACGGCTGAAGCAGGAACTGATGGCAGTGGCGGAGGGGGAGTTCGATATCGTCATCGGTACCCAGCTCGTCGCCAAGGGGCATAATTTTCCGGGGATGACACTGGTCGGCGTCGTCGATGCCGATCTCGGCCTGACCTCGGGCGATCCCCGCGCGGCCGAGCGAACCTTCCAGGTCCTGCGTCAGGTGACGGGGAGGGCAGGCCGGGGCGAGAAGCCGGGCCGAGCTCTGCTCCAGACCCATGATCCCAGCCATCCCGTGCTCAAGGCGCTGGTCTCGGGCGACCCGGAGCGGTTTTATGCCGCAGAGGCGGCGTCTCGTGAGGCTGCCGGCCTGCCGCCCTTTGGGCGTCTGGCCGGACTGATCGTCTCCGCCAACAGCCAGGCGGAGGCCGAAAATCATGCCCGTGCACTGGCGCGCTGCGCGGCACCGCCGGACGGAGTCGTCGTTCTGGGGCCCGCAGAAGCCCCTCTTGCCGTGCTACGGGGGCGGCATCGCATGCGTTTGATCGTGAAAACGGCACGTGAGGTCAATCTGCAGGATTACCTGCGTGCCTGGCTGAAGAGCGCTCCGCGAGCGAAGGGTTCCGTCCGGGTTCAGGTCGATGTCGACCCGCAAAGCTTCCTGTGAGTGCAGGGCCCGGCTGCGGAAAACGGCCCTGTTGATCGCGATCTACGGATTGCGCCCCCCAAAGCCTCATGTTAGTGCACCGCCACATTTCGGACGCAAGGTGCGCACTCGCGCGGCTTTCGTCTGTCTGAAACATCGCAGCGCCAGGACGATGCACTCCACCTTCATCAAGAAGGTCGCCGGTGCAGTCCATTGAACGAGAGATGTGAGCGTGGCTGAAGGCGGATCGCAGGATCAGACATTGGTGTCGGGCGTAGCCGGGCGCTATGCCACGGCGCTATTCGAACTGGCTTCGGAGGCCAGTGCGATCGACGCCGTTTCGGCCGATCTCGACGCATTCAGCGCGATGATCGCCGAGAGCGACGATCTGAAGCGGCTGATCAGCAGCCCGGTCTTCACGGCCGAGGAGCAGGTCTCTGCAATCACCGCCCTGCTGGCCAAGGCGGGCATCGGCGGTATCGCCGGCAATTTCATCGGTTTCGTCGCCAGCAAGCGCCGCCTGTTCGCGCTGTCGGGCATGATCCGCGGTTATCGTGCGCTCGTCGCCGAAGCCAAGGGCATCGTCAGTGCCGAAGTCACGGTCGCCGAGGAGCCGTCGGCCAAGCGCCTCGACGAGATCCGCGCGACGCTCAAGGATGTGGCGGGCAAGGATGTTGCCGTCGCTATCAAGGTCGATCCGGCCATCATTGGCGGTCTCGTCGTCAAGATGGGTTCGCGGATGGTCGACGCCTCGCTGAAAACCAAACTCAATTCAATTCGTCTTGCCATGAAAGAGGTCGGCTGATGGAAATCCGCCCCGCTGAAATCTCCGCGATCCTGAAGGCTCAGATCAGCAATTTCGGGTCGGAAGCCTCCGTCACCGAAGTCGGTCAGGTTCTCTCCGTCGGCGACGGCATCGCCCGCGTCTACGGCCTCGACAAGGTCCAGGCCGGTGAGATGGTCGAGTTCGAGAGTGGCGTGCGCGGCATGGCGCTCAACCTCGAGAGCGACAATGTCGGCGTCGTCATCTTCGGCTCCGACCGAGAGATCAAGGAAGGCCAGACCGTCAAGCGCACCGGCGCGATCGTTGACGTGCCGGTCGGCAAGGAGCTGCTCGGCCGCGTCGTCGACGCGCTCGGCAACCCGATCGACGGCAAGGGCCCGATCAAGGCAAAGATCCGTTCGCGCGTCGACGTGAAGGCGCCCGGCATCATTCCGCGCAAGTCCGTGCATGAGCCGATGGCGACTGGCCTCAAGGCGATCGACGCCCTGATCCCGATCGGCCGTGGCCAGCGCGAGCTGATCATCGGCGACCGCCAGACCGGCAAGACCGCCGTGGCGCTCGACACGATCCTCAACCAGAAGGCCCTGAACGAAGGCACGGACGAGAGCCAGAAGCTCTACTGCGTCTATGTCGCCATCGGTCAGAAGCGTTCCACCGTCGCGCAGTTCGTGAAGGTGCTCGAGGAGCGCGGTGCGCTCGAATACTCGATCGTCGTGGCGGCCACGGCCTCCGATCCGGCCCCGATGCAGTTCCTGGCTCCGTTCGCCGGCTGCGCCATGGGCGAGTATTTCCGCGACAACGGCATGCACGCCGTCATCATCTATGACGACCTGTCGAAGCAGGCCGTCGCCTACCGCCAGATGTCGCTCCTGCTGCGCCGCCCGCCGGGCCGCGAAGCCTATCCGGGCGACGTGTTCTATCTCCACTCCCGCCTGCTCGAGCGCGCCGCCAAGATGGGCGACGAGGCCGGCAAGGGCTCGCTGACGGCGCTGCCGGTCATCGAAACCCAGGCCAACGACGTGTCGGCCTACATCCCGACCAACGTGATCTCGATCACCGACGGCCAGATCTTCCTCGAGACCGACCTGTTCTACCAGGGCATCCGCCCGGCCGTGAACGTCGGCCTCTCGGTGTCGCGCGTCGGTTCGGCCGCGCAGACCAAGGCGACCAAGAAGGTTGCCGGCAAGATCAAGGGCGAGCTCGCGCAGTATCGCGAGATGGCTGCCTTCGCGCAGTTCGGTTCGGATCTCGACGCGGTCACGCAGCGCCTGCTCAACCGCGGCGCCCGCCTGACCGAGCTCCTGAAGCAGGGGCAGTTCTCGCCGCTGAAGATGGAAGAGCAGACGGTCGTGATCTATGCCGGCGTGAACGGCTATCTCGACCCGCTGCCGGTCAACAAGGTTCGCGCTTTCGAGGACGGCCTGCTCGCGCTGGTGCGCGGCAAGCATATCGCCCTACTCAACGAAATCCGCGACACCAAGGATCTTTCGGACGCGAATGCCGCGAAGCTGAAAGAGATCGTCGCTGATTACGCCAAGTCGTTCGCTTGAGGTCGACCGGGGTTTCATCACCCCGGCAATATGAGGATCGTCGATGCCTTCATTGAAGGATCTGCGAAATCGTATCGCCTCAGTGAAGGCGACGCAGAAGATCACCAAGGCCATGCAGATGGTCGCGGCTGCCAAGCTGCGCCGCGCCCAGAGCGCGGCGGAAGCGGCGCGTCCCTATGCCGAGCGCATGGAGACGGTGCTTGYCAGTCTGGCTGCTGGTGTCGCCGGTGACGGCGCTCCAAGGCTGATTGGCGGCACGGGCTCGGACAAGGTCCATCTGCTCGTCGTCTGCACGGCCGAGCGCGGCCTGTGCGGCGCCTTCAACTCTTCGATCGCGCGTCTGGCGCGTGACAAGGCGCAGGCGCTGAAGGCCGAGGGCAAGACGGTCAAGATCATCTGCGTCGGCAAGAAGGGCTATGACATCCTGCGCCGGCAGTTCGAGCAGGACATCATCGAGTTGGTCGACCTGCGCGGCTTCAAGCAAGTCGGCTTCGTCAATGCCGAGACAATCGCGCAGAACGTCCTGGCACGCTTCGACGCCGGCGAGTTCGATGTCGCGACGCTGTTCTTCTCGAAGTTCAGGTCGGTGATCTCGCAGATCCCGACGGCCCAGCGCATCATTCCGGCCGAAATCCCGGCGGGGACCAAGACGACCGACGCCGTCTATGAGTACGAGCCCGACGAGGGCGAAATTCTCGACGTTCTGCTGCCACGCAACCTGACTGTCCAGGTGCTGCGGGCGCTTCTCGAGAATGCCGCTTCCGAGCAGGGCGCGCGCATGTCGGCGATGGATTCCGCCACGCGTAACGCCGGTGAGATGATCAAGAAGCAGACGCAGCTCTACAACCGCTCGCGTCAGGCAATGATCACCAAGGAACTCATCGAAATCATCTCCGGAGCGGAAGCGCTCTAACGCCTGAAGGGCCTGCGCGGCGCTTAAGCCCGCAGGCTTGTCCGTAAAGCTGAACGCTCATCGAGGTTCGACCATGGCCAAAGCCGCAACCAAGACCACCAAGACCAAGACCGAGAAGTCCGCCAATACCGGTACGGGCCGCGTCGCTCAGGTCATCGGCGCCGTCGTCGACGTGCAGTTCGATGGCGAGCTGCCGGCGATCCTGAACGCGCTCGAGACMACGAACCTGGGCAACCGCCTGGTTCTCGAGGTTGCGCAGCACCTCGGCGAGAACACCGTGCGCTGCATCGCGATGGATTCGAGCGAAGGTCTGGTCCGTGGCCAGGAAGTGAGCGACACCGGCGCGCCGATCGCGGTTCCGGTTGGCGACGAGTGCCTCGGCCGCATCATGAACGTCATCGGCGAGCCGGTCGACGAGGCTGGCCCGATCAAGACCTCCACCACTCGCGGCATCCACCAGCCTGCGCCGAGCTATGCCGAGCAGGCCACGGAAGCGCAGATCCTGGTCACCGGCATCAAGGTCGTCGACCTGCTGGCTCCCTACGCGAAGGGCGGCAAGATCGGCCTGTTCGGCGGCGCCGGCGTCGGCAAGACCGTTCTGATCATGGAGCTGATCAACAACGTCGCCAAGGCCCATGGCGGCTACTCGGTGTTCGCCGGCGTCGGTGAGCGCACCCGCGAGGGTAACGACCTCTATCACGAGATGATCGAGTCGGGCGTGAACAAGAAGGGCGGCGGCGAAGGCTCGAAATGCGCCCTCGTCTATGGCCAGATGAACGAGCCCCCGGGCGCCCGCATGCGCGTCGCTCTCTCGGGCCTGACCGTCGCCGAGGATTTCCGCGACCGCGGCCAGGACGTGCTGTTCTTCGTCGACAACATCTTCCGCTTCACGCAGGCCGGCTCGGAAGTGTCCGCGCTGCTCGGCCGTATTCCGTCGGCGGTGGGCTATCAGCCGACGCTGGCGACCGACATGGGCAACCTGCAGGAGCGCATCACCACCACCAACAAGGGCTCGATCACCTCGGTGCAGGCGATCTACGTGCCGGCGGACGATCTGACCGACCCGGCGCCGGCCACCTCCTTCGCCCACTTGGACGCCACGACCGTGCTCTCGCGCTCGATCGCGGAAAAGGGCATCTACCCGGCGGTGGACCCGCTCGACTCGACTTCGCGCATGCTGTCCGCGGCGATCGTCGGTGAAGAGCACTACAACATCGCCCGCCAGGTCCAGCAGATCCTCCAGCGCTACAAGGCGCTGCAGGACATCATCGCGATCCTGGGCATGKACGAGCTCTCGGAAGAGGACAAGATCTCGGTCGCCCGCGCCCGCAAGATCGAGCGCTTCCTGTCGCAGCCCTTCTTCGTCGCCGAAGTCTTCACCGGCTCGCCCGGCAAGCTCGTTGCGCTCGAGGACACCATCAAGGGCTTCAAGGGACTGGTCGAGGGCAAGTACGACCACCTCCCGGAGGCGGCCTTCTACATGGTCGGCTCGATCGACGAAGCAGTCGAGAAGGCCCAGCGCCTGGCTGCCGAAGCGGCGTAATCCGCTGGGGCAACGGCTATCCGGGATGGCGCAAGCCAGCCCGGGAGCCGCGCCCCAGCATCGACGACACAGGCCTTGGCCTGGATCCCGGCTCCACGCTGCGCTCCAGCCGGGATGACTGAAGCAGCGGGAGAGCCCTTGATGGCCACCTTCAAGTTCGAACTCGTCTCGCCGGAGAGCATCCTGTTCTCGGGCGAAGTCGTCAGCGTCATCGTGCCGTCGGTCGAAGGCGAGATGACCATTCTCGCCGGCCACGTGCCGATCGTCGCCGCGCTGAAGCCGGGTATCGTGCTCGCCCAGACGGGGCCGGGCAACGGCAAGGAATTCGTGGTTGGCGGCGGTATCGTCGAAGCCAATCCCACGGCCCTGACGATCCTGACCGAGAAGGCCGGCTTCATCGAGGACGTMGACAATGACGTGCTCGACGCCGAAATCCTCCGGGTCGAAACCCGCCTGGCGGCTGCGCCGACCGAAGACGAACAGCGTCGCCTGCAGGAGCTGCTGATCCAGCTTCATGAGTTCAAGGGCGTCTTCCAGCAGCGCAAGGCTGCGTGAGATCGCGTACCTGCCTTCCGGCATCGAGATGACATAAGGGCCGCGCGAGCGGCCCTTTTTTGTTGCACGTTGCGTCCCGAGATCAGGCCGGTCTGGCGAAATGCCCGAAGGCCTCGGCCACGCGCTCATAGGTCTCGCGCTTGAACGGCGTCACACGGGCCGGCATTTCGGCCAGCGGCAGCCAGGCCCATTCGGTGAACTCCGGTGGGGCGTCCCCGTTCGGGCGGCCGATGTCGATCGYCGCCTCGCTGCCCGTGAAGCGGAATGCGACCCAGCGCTGTTCCTGCCCCGCGAAACGATCGAGCCGGTGCGGCGGCCCGTCATAGGGCGGGAAGTCGTAGCGCCACCACTCCGCGGTGACGCCCAAGAGCGCGGCCTCGCTGATGCCGGTTTCCTCGGCCAGCTCGCGTCGCGCTGCTGCGACGATCTCCTCGGCCGGAGCGATGCCGCCCTGCGGCATCTGCCAGTCATGTCCGGGGTGGACGATCTCCGGGCCGTCGCTCCATGAGCGTCCGGCAAAGACGAGCCCCCGGGCATTGAAGAGCGCAATGCCGACATTGGGCCGATAGGGCTTGTTCACTCGCCCTGCCTTGCTCATTCGCCCATCGCGATCAGGCTGGCATTGCMGCCGGCTGCCGCCGTGTTGACCGTGACCGTCTGCTCCGTCGCGAAACGGGCGAGATAGTGCGGTCCGCCAGCCTTGGGGCCAGTGCCGGACAGGCCGTGACCGCCAAAGGGCTGCACACCGACGACGGCACCGATGATGTTGCGGTTGACGTAGACATTGCCGGTGGAGAGCCGCTCGGCAACCCGCTCGACCGTCGTCTCGATGCGCGAATGCACGCCGAGCGTCAGCCCATACCCGGTGGCCTCGATCTGGTTGATGACCTTGTCGAGTTCCCCGGCCTTCCAGCGCACGACATGCAGGATGGGGCCGAAATGCTCCTGGGTGAGGTCGGAGATGTCGTCGAGCTTGACGATATGCGGTGCGACGAAGGTGCCGCCGAGCGCCGGCGTGCTGCCGGCCCATTCGACCCGGCCCTCGGCGCGCATCGCCGCGACATGATTGTCGAGCCGGCTCTTGGCGGCGGCATCGATCACCGGACCGACATGAACGTCGATGGCGCGCGGATCGCCGAGCTTCAACTCCTTCCCGGCACCGACGATCATCTCGAGGATCTTGTCGGCGACATCCTCCTGCACCACCAGGAGGCGCAGCGCCGAGCAGCGCTGCCCGGCCGAGCGGAAGGCCGACATCACGACGTCGTCGGCGACCTGCTCAGGCAGGGCGGTCGCATCGACGATCATGGCGTTGAGGCCGCCCGTCTCTGCGATCAGCGGAACGATCGGCCCATCCTTGGCCGCGAGCGTCCGGTTGATGGCGCGCGCCGTTGCGGTCGAGCCGGTGAAGGCGACGCCGGCCACGGCTGGATGAGCGACGAGCCGGGCGCCGACCTTGCCGTCTCCCGGCACGAGATGGAGGGCGGAAGCTGGAATGCCGGCATCGTGGAGCAGGCGGACCGTAGCGGCGGCGATCAGCGGCGTCTGCGGGGCTGGCTTGGCGACGACGCTATTGCCGGCGACGAGCGCGGCAACGACCTGGCCCGAGAAGATCGCCAGCGGGAAATTCCAGGGCGCGATGCAGACGAACGGCCCGCGCCCACGCAAGATCAGGCGGTTCTCCTCGCCGGTCGGGCCGGGAAGTACCTGCGGCGTGGCGAAATGCRCTTCGGCTTCGGCCGCATAGTAACGGCAGAAATCGACGGCCTCGCGCACCTCCGAAATGGCATCGTCAAGCGTCTTGCCGGCTTCGGCCTGGAGCAGTGCGAGCAGCAGGCCGCGTCGGTCCTCCATCAGGTCCGCAGCCTTGCGCAGGGCGGCAGCGCGCGTCCGGGCGGGGGTGCGGTTCCAGCTGGTGAAGCCGGCCTGGGCCGCCTGGATGGCGCGATCGGCCAGGGCATCATCGGCTTCCAGGACGGTCCCGACCTGCCGGGCATCGATCGGGGACAGGACGGGGCGGGAGACGCCACCGGCCGGCTTGCCGTCGATGATCACCGTCGCCTCGGGGAACGGCTTGGCTGCTGCCTGGCCGATCTCCGACTGAAGCGCGACGAGGCTGGCCTCATGCCCAAGCTCGACGCCGGCCGAGTTCTTGCGCGAGGCGCCAAACATGTCGGCGGGAAGCGGAATTCGGCGATGGCGAGCCGCTGCCGAGGTGCCGATGATGTCGGCAGGGGGTACGAGCAGCTGTGCGACCGGTACGTCAGGGTCGCCGGACACGCTGACGAAGGAGGAGTTCGCGCCGTTCTCGAGCAGACGGCGCACGAGATAGGCAAGCAGATCCTGATGGCCGCCAACCGGGGCGTAGGTGCGGCAGGCGAAGCCGGAATCCTCCTGGAGCAACCTCTCATAGAGCGCCTCGCCCATGCCGTGCAGGCGCTGGAACTCGAAGCCCTGGGAGCCGCCCGCCATCTCGGCGACCGCTGCGACCGTCAATGCGTTGTGGGTGGCGAATTGCGGAATGATGCGTGGACGCAAGGCCAGCAGCTGCGCGGCGCAGGCCTCGTAGTTGAGGTCGGTCATCGCCTTGCGGCTGAACACGGGGTAGTCGGAGAGGCCGCGCTCCTGGGCGCGCTTCAGCTCGGTATCCCAGTAGGCGCCCTTGACCAGGCGCACCATCATGCGGCGGTTGTGGCGCTCGGCCAGGGCCGCGATATGGTCGATCACCGCCGAGGCGCGCTTCTGGTAGGCCTGGATCGCGAGGCCGAAGCCGTCCCAGCCGGCGAGCGTCGGATCTGCCGTCACCGCATCGATGACGTCGAGCGAGAGTTCCAGCCTGTCGGCTTCCTCGGCGTCGATCGTGAAGTTCAGGTCGTAGCCCTTGGCCTGCTGGGCCAGCGTGATGACCTTGGGCACGAGTTCGCTCAGCACGCGCTCGTGGCTGGTGGCCTCATAGCGCGGATGCAGGGCCGACAGCTTGACCGAGATGCCCGGCCTGTTCGGCAGAGGGTCATTGCCGGCCGAGCGGCCGATTGCGTCGATGGCCGCGGCGTAAGAGGCGAAATAGCGGTCGGCATCGGCCTGGGTGCGTGCGCCTTCGCCGAGCATGTCGAAGGAATAGCGATAGAGCTTGCCGGTGCCCGAGCGAGCGCGCTTCAGAGCCTCCTCGATGGTCTGGCCGAGCACGAAATGATTGCCCATGACACGCATCGCCTGGCGGGTGGCGGTGCGGACGGCCGGCAGGCCAAGGCGCTTCGACAGATTGCCGATGATGCTGGTCGGCGTCTCGCCCGGCTGGATGATGCGGGCGGTGATGCCAAGCGCCCAGGACGAAGCCGAGATCAGGAAGGCATCCGATTTGGATTCGTGATGGGCGAAATCGCCCTGGCCGAGCTTGTCCTCGATCAACTGGTCGGCGGTCGTGGAATCCGGCACGCGCAGCAGCGCTTCGGCCAGAACCATCAGCGCAAGTCCCTCCTTGGTCGAGAGCGAGTACTCGCGCAGGAGTTCCTCGATGCCACCCAGGCCGACCTTGCGGGTCCGGATGGCCTCGATCAGCCCGGTCGCGCGCTGGTCGATCCTCGCCTTGGCTGCGGGTTCGCGCCTGGCGCCGGCAAGCAGCCGTGCCGCAATCGTCGTATCGTCTTCGGCATAGGGCGCGCGGAAGGCGTGGCGACCGGACGGGGCGACCGGACGGGGGGCAGGAGCGGCCATGGTGCGATTCCGAATGAATGACGGGATGATTTCAAGGATCGCGCTTGCGTGGCCGGATATCAATGGCCATTTTCCGTGATGGCCTTTATCTATCTTCGAATATTCCGGAGCTTTTAGAGAATAATCCCGTGCTCGATCGAACCGACCGGCGTATCCTCGCCATGCTGCAATCCGACGGGCGCATCGCCGGCGTCGAACTGGCTGAAAAGGTTGGCCTGTCGCCAACCGCGACCGGTGAGCGACTGAAGCGGCTCTCGCGAGACGGCTACATCACGGGCTATCGCGCGACGCTCGATCCGCTGAAGCTGGGGCTGCATCTGCTGGTCTTCGTCGAGGTCTATCTCGACAAGACGACGCCCGACGCCTTCGAGCGTTTCGCAACCGCGGTGAAACGGGCGCCCGAAGTGCTGGAATGCCACATGGTGGCCGGCGGTTTCGACTATCTCGTGAAGACGCGGGTGGCCGATATGAACGCCTATCGTCGTTTCCTCGGCGAAGTGCTGCTGGCGCTGCCGGCGGTGCGTGAGACGCGGACCTATGCCGTGATGGAGGAGGTCAAGACCGACGGAGCGCTGCCGCTTTAGCCGATCGCGATCGGGCCTGGTGACGTCGCGTTATATTTTAGGCGCAGTGCATGCATTTTCGGCGCTATGCGCTTGACCTTGTTTTGTATTCGGCCAGTTTGAGCATAGGACGCCACGGCATGGGATTTGCTGGTCGCGTTCCGTTCGAACGGGTCCTGCC
>NZ_JBFTLD010000179.1:0-24728 GCF_056396265.1 Allobosea sp. 05T422_2
GGCAAAGCGCGCGTGCATGATCCTCGACATGGAGCCAGTCGCGTACCTGACCGCCATCGCCGTAAACCGGCAATTCCTTGCCCTCAAGCGCGTTCAGGATGACGAGCGGGATCAGCTTCTCCGGGAAGTGATAGGGCCCGTAATTGTTCGAGCAGTTGGAGAGCACGACAGGCAGCCCATAGGTGTGGTGCCAGGCACGCACGAGATGGTCGGAAGCGGCCTTCGACGCAGAATAGGGCGAGGTCGGCTGATAGGGTGTCGTCTCGCTGAACAGACCTTCCGCGCCAAGCGAGCCGAAGACCTCGTCGGTCGAGACATGGTGGAAACGAAAGCTGGCCTTCGCGTCCTGCGGCAGGGCTCGCCAATGGTCGAGCGCCGCCTGGAGCAACACGAAGGTTCCGACGACATTGGTCTGGATGAAGGCGCCCGGCCCATCGATCGAACGGTCGACATGGCTTTCCGCCGCAAGGTGCATCACGATATCGGGCCGAAATGACGCAAAGGCCTCGCGCATGGCGGCGAGATCTCCGATATCCGCCTGCAGGAAGGCGTAGCGCGGAGTGGTCTCGACCGGCTTCAGATTGTCGAGATTGCCGGCATAGGTCAGCTTGTCGACGACCAGCACCTGATGCGGCGTCTCGGCGACAAGGTGCCGGACCACAGCCGAGCCGATGAAACCGGCGCCGCCGGTGATGAGAAACCGCGTCATTCAGGCGCCCTCATAGACGAAGGGGCTGGCAAAACCGGTAAAACCGGGCAGCTTCGCGTCCTTCTCGGACAGTGTCGCGGCCCCGGCTACCACTGGCCAGTCGATGGCAAGCGCCGGATCGGCCCAGAACAAGCCGCCCTCGCTCTGCGGCGCATAGGGCGCGTCGACCTTGTAGGCGACCTCGGTGCCGGGTTCGAGCGTGCAGAAACCATGGGCAAAGCCGTGCGGCACGAAGAGTTGCTCGGCACCGTCCGCATTGAGCAGCACCCCGCACCAGCGCCCGTAATGCGGCGAGCCGCGCCGGAGGTCGACAGCGACGTCGAAGATCGCGCCCTTGAGCACGCGCACGAGCTTGGCCTGGGCAGCGGGCGCAGTCTGATAATGCAGGCCCCGAACGGTGCCGACCTGCGCCGAACGCGACTGGTTGTCCTGAACGAAATCCGGCGCGATCCCAGCTGCCGCGAAAGGCTCGCGGCTATAGGTTTCCATGAAGTAGCCGCGGTCGTCGCCGAAACGTCGCGGCCGGACCAGTACGGGACCAGGAATGGCGAGAGGCGCGAAGGTA
The DNA here is from genome assembly GCF_056396265.1 of Allobosea sp. 05T422_2. NCBI lineage: Bacteria > Pseudomonadati > Pseudomonadota > Alphaproteobacteria > Hyphomicrobiales > Alloboseaceae > Allobosea > Allobosea sp. 05T422_2. Next base: position 1,275 of record NZ_JBFTLD010000179.1, read on the forward strand.
AAATTGGACATGAGGTCTCCTGCCTGGCCGCAGGTAGTCTTGCCKCCGCCCCCCTGTCAACGACGCGCAGCCGCCGCCTCGGTGACATCATCAGGCGAAAATTCGCGCAGCTCGGGCAGCCGCGCATGGATCCGCCGCAACAGGGCGGTCAGCCCGGCAATCTCCTCGGCGGAGAAATCGGCCAGGATCAGGTTCTCGCGCTGGAGGGCAACCGCGATCAGGCGGTCATGCAGCTCGTAGCCACTCTGCGTCAGCTGCAGAACCTGCCGGCGCGCATCGCGGCTATCCGCATGTTCGCGGACATGACCGGCCCAAACCAGCGCCGCCACGGCGCGGCTGACCGCCCCCTTGTCGAGGCTGATGACCTCGCAGATGCGCTGCGCCACGATACAAGGCTCGATCGCGAGCTGCGAGATGATGCGCCATTCCGTGACGCCGACGCCGAACAGATCGAGATAGAGGCGGGACGAACTGCGCGACCAGGTGTTCGAGATCGTCGTCAGGAAATAGGGCAGGTAACCCGCAAGGTTGAGCACCTCCCGGTCCCCGTCCCCGCCCTCGGCCTTGCGGCGCCTCGTCGAAACCATGCTGCGCCCACGATCGATCCCTGGAGGGCCCACCAAATCCGGGATGGCGGCGTTCGGCAAGCGGAGTCTGCCGCAGACTATTCCGGCAGCGGAACCGCGAGCCCGACCTTGACGCGGTCCATCGCGACGAAGGTGCGGAACTTCCTGACATTGTTGTTGCCGAAGAAGAGCCGGCGCGTCAGCGCCTCATAGGCCGCCATGCTCGGCACCAGGATGACGAGCACAAAATCCGCTTCGCCAGTGACGTAGTAACATTGCTGCACCTCAGGTGCTGCGGTGAATTCCTGCTTGGCGGCGTCGATCAGGTCGGCACGCTCGCTTTCCAGCTCCACCTCGACGAAGATGGTGATCGCCTGTCCGAGCCGGGTAGGATCGACGAGCGCGACATTGGCCTGGATGACACCCGTCTCCTCCATGCGCTTGATCCGGCGCTGGACGGCGGGCGCGGACAGGTTGACCGCTTCGCCGATCACACGCTGCGGCGTCGTGTTGTCGCGCTGCAGGATGCGCAGGATCGCGAGGTCGAAATTGTCCAGCGTGACTGCTGGCGAAGGGGATCGGGTCAAGAGGAGCGCCCAACGAAACAAACTTGCATTTCAGGGGACCAAACACAGCGGTCTTTTCGCCATGATTGCAATATCCATTCGTTGTACCAGCGCGCAGGAGCGGCGATGTTTCTTCCCAACCACCACCCCGACCGTCGCAAGGCGCTCGATCCGATCGATGCCGAGACCCTGAGCATCGCCGCGGCCGCCGAGGTCGAGCGCCATCTGAGCTATCGCGAGAACCACGTCGAGACACCGCTGCATGCCCTGCCAGCCATGGCCGCCGAGCTCGGGGTCCGTGCGATCCACGTCAAGGACGAAGGCCATCGCCTCGGCCTTGGCAGCTTCAAGGCACTTGGCGGCGCCTATGCCGTCTTCCGGCTGGTGCTGGAGGAGGCGAGCAGGAAGCTCGGGCGGCCAGTCGATATCGCCGAGCTGAACAGCCCCGAGGTCCGGGCCGTAGCGGCGGGGATGACGGTCGCCTGCGCCACTGACGGCAATCACGGCCGTTCGGTCGCACAGGGCGCCCAGCTCACCGGGGCGATGGCCGCGATCTTCGTGCATGCCCGAGTCAGCGACGAACGTGTCGCGGCGATCGCACGCTTCGGCGCGACGATGATCCGGGTCGAGGGCACCTATGACGACTCGGTCACGGAAGCCGCCCGCGTCGCGGAGAAGGAGGGCTGGACAGTCGTCTCCGATACTTCCTGGCCAGGCTATGAACGCATCCCCGGGCTGGTGATGCAGGGCTATACGGTGATCATCCGCGAAGCACTGCGTGAACTCGCCGAGCCGCCCACGCATGTCTTCGTGCAGGCAGGCGTCGGCGGCATTGCCGCTGCGGCTGCGGGCTATCTCGCCAATGCGCTCGGCGACCAGCGTCCCGTCTTTGTGGTGGTCGACCCTGCGCGCGCGGCCTGCATCTTCGAGACGGCGAAGGCCGGCCATCCGGTCAAGGTCGTTCATGGCGAACCGACCGTGATGGCGATGCTCGAATGCTACGAGCCCTCGCCTATCGCCTGGCGTGTCCTGTCTCGCGTCGCCGACGGCTTCATGACCGTCGAGGACGAGGATGCCATCGCGGTGATGAACCGGCTGGCGCGGCCCGCTGGCAAGGACCCCGCCATCGTCTCCGGCGAAAGCGGTGGTGTCGGCCTGGCCGGCGTCATCCGGGTTGCGGCTGATCCCACGGTCAGGAAGCAGCTTGGCCTCGACGCGACCTCCCGCGTTCTCGTCATCAATACCGAGGGCGCGACCGATCCCGAACGCTATGCCGAACTGACCGGCCTGCCGGCACGAGCCGCCCAGTAATGCGACGATGAACGCGCGCATCGCCATCGAGGCCCGAAAGGCGCCGGGACGGGCGGAGCAGGCCGCGACCCGCATCGCCTTCTTCGTTGCCGGGCTCGGCATCGCCGCATGGGCACCCCTGGTGCCCTATGCCAAGCTGCGCATGGCTCTCGACGATGGCGCGCTCGGATTGCTGCTGCTCTGCCTCGGCGCCGGCTCGATCCTGGCCATGCCGCTATCGGGCGCGCTGGCTTCGCGGTTCGGTTGCCGCCGCGTGCTGATTAGCGCGGTGCTGCTCGTCGCTTTCATGCTCCCGGCTCTCGCGACCGCCGCGCACCTGCCGCTGCTCGGCCTGGCACTGTTCGTCTTCGGAGCCGGAATCGGTTCGCTGGATTGCGTCATCAACATCCAGGCCGTGATCGTCGAGCGAGCCAGCGGGCGCAGCATGATGTCCGGCTTTCACGGTCTCTTCAGTCTCGGCGGCATCGCCGGAGCGGCCGGGGCCAGCGGGCTCCTGATGCTGGGTGCGACGCCGCTCCTCGCCACGCTCGTCGTCGTCGCGATCCTCCTTGCCGCGATGGCCTGGGCGGCCTCGGGGCTCCTGCCCTATGCCGGCAAGGGCGAAGGCCCGGCCTTCGCCATTCCGCACGGCATCGTGCTCTTCATCGGCGTGCTCTGCTTCGTCGTCTTCCTGGCCGAGGGCGCCATGCTCGACTGGAGTGCCGTCTTCCTGACCGATCTGCGCCGGGTCGATGCCGCTTATGCGGGACTTGGCTATGCKGCTTTCGCCAGCACCATGACGATCGGCCGGCTGACCGGCGACCGCTTCGTGCACCGCCTCGGCCCCCAGCGCATCATCGTCTGGGGCGGCCTCTGCGCAGCGGCAGGTCTCGTGCTCGCAACGCTTGCACCATCCTGGCTGGCAGGCCTCGCCGGCTTTGCGCTCGTCGGGGCGGGCTGCTCGAATATCGTGCCGGTTCTCTACACGGCGATCGGCAGACAGAACGCGATGCCCGAGCATATCGCCGTGCCCGCGATCTCGACACTGGGCTATGCCGGCATCCTTGTCGGCCCCGCGGCAATCGGTGCCATCGCCCAAGTCGCGAGCCTGCCCATTGCCTTCCTGGTCGTCGCGACGCTGCTCATCGGCGTCGCAGCCAGCGCTCCGCGGTTGCGCACATGAGTTTCGCATCCCTCGCAGCGCCGCAAAGCGCGCCCGTTGGAGGCAGACCATGACTGCGCTCTCGACGAGTCCGGTTCATCATCCCGTTTGGCAAGGCACGCAAATGAGTACGGCATCAGAGCTGACGCGAACGATGGACCTGATCTACCAGACTCATTCGCCCTATGCGCGCAAGGTCCTGGTCTTTGCCCATGAAGCGGGTCTCGCCGGACAGCTGCGCGTCGTCCACCAGGAGACGAGCCCGACCAACCGGAACGACGACGTCTTCGCGGTCAACCCGCTCGGCAAGGTTCCCGTCCTCGTCCTCCCCGATGGCGAGGCGATCTTCGATTCGATCGTGATCTGCGACTATCTCGCGAGCCTCGACGGCGGCAGCCGGCTCATTCCGCAGGGTGGGCGGGCAAGATGGTCCGCGCTTCGCGTGCAGGCGCTCGCCCAGGGACTGTGCGACGCTGGCATTGCGCTGCGCTGGGAAACCGTACGCCGCCCCGAGGCCCTGCGGTATGCGCCCCTGGCGGAGGGAATGACGGCGAAACTCGTCGAATCCTACGATTTTCTCGAACGCGAGGCGGATTTCGACGCGCCACTCCATGTCGGCCATATCGCGCTTGCGACCGCCCTTTCATGGCTGGAATTCCGCGCGCTGCCCGCCTTCGAGCCTGGCCGGCCACGGCTGGCCCACTGGTATAGCTCCTTCTCGGAACGCCCCTCGATGCGCGCCACGCTCTATGACGGCGAGACGCATGACTGATCGCCAGGCCAGTTCGCCCGGCGGCCGCCCCCCGGCTTCACGATGGTGGAGAGAGACATGACCACGCTCGACCCGAACGCCCTCGAACGCGAGATGACGGGGTGGCGGCGTGACCTGCACGCCCATCCCGAATTCGGCTTCGAGGAGAAGCGAACCTCCGCCTTCGTCGCGGCCAAGCTCAGGGAGTTCGGCCTCGACGATGTGGCCGAGGGCATCGGGGGCACCGGTGTCGTCGGCACGCTGAAGCGCGGCAGCGGCAACCGCGCCATCGCGCTTCGGGCGGATATGGACGCGCTGCGCATCAGCGAGCAGGCCGAGCACGCCCATCGCTCGCAAACGCCCGGCACCATGCATGCGTGCGGCCATGACGGGCATACCGCCATGCTGCTTGGTGCGGCAAAGCTGCTGGCGAGCGAGGGCGGCTTCGACGGTACCGTGCGCTTCCTCTTCCAGCCTGCCGAGGAATGGGGCAGAGGCGCGCTCGCCATGCTCTCCGACGGGCTGATGGAGCGCTTTCCCTTCGAGGAGATCTATGGGCTGCACAATGCGCCGGAATTGCCGGTCGGTCAGTTCCAGACACGCGCCGGCTCGATCATGTCGGCGGAGGACAATTTCGAGATCGTGCTCAAGGGCATCGGTGGCCATGCGGCGCGTCCGCATGTCGGCAATGAGGTCCTGATCGCCGCCTGCGCGCTCGTCACCAGCTTCCAGACCATCGTGTCGCGGCGGCTCAGCCCGACCGATATCGGCGTCGTCTCGGTGACCGAACTCATCACAGACGGCACGCGCAACGCCCTGCCTGGCCTCGCCCGCATCCTCGGCGATGCCCGCAGCTTCCGGCCGGAGGTCAGCGCCGAGATCGAGAAGCAGATGCGCATCATCACGGACGRAACGGCGCTCGCCTATAACGTCTCGGCCGAGGTGACCTATACGCGCGAATTCGTGCCGCTGGTGAATGACGAGGCGCTGGCGGCAGAAGCCCTGACGGCCGCGAGAGGCGTGTTCGGCGCGGAGAATGTCGCCACCGCGCGCGAGCCGATGACCGGCTCGGAGGATTTCGCCCGTTTCCTCGACCATGTGCCGGGCTGCTTCGCCTTCGTCGGCAATGGCCCCTCGGCGCCCTTGCACAATCCTTGCTACGACTTCGACGACGCCGGCCTCATCCATGGCGCACGCTTCCATGCCGCAATCACGCGGCAGCGCCTGCGCCCTGCCTGACCAACACCCGTCGCACCTGCCGCTTGCCGATCCGGAGCTCCCCCATGGCCCACTCCCTCACACCCGGCTCTACCGCCCCCTTCAGGGAGCCCGGCCCGAACCAGCCCGCCCTCGACGCCGACGCCGTCTGGGAGGCGCGCGCCGATCTCGCCGCCTGCTTCCGCATGGCGGCGCGCCATGGGCTGGAGGAAGGCATCTGCAACCATTTCTCGGCGCTGGTGCCGGGCTATGACGACCTCTTCATCGTCAACCCCTATGGCTGGGCCTTCCGCGAGTTGACGGCCTCGAAGCTGCTGATCTGCGATTTCCACGGCAACGTCGTCGCTGGCGAGGGACAGCCCGAGGCGACGGCCTTCTACATCCATGCCCGCATCCACAAGGCGCTCCCCCGCGCCAGGGTCGCCTTCCATACCCATATGCCCTACGCGACCGCGCTCTCGATGACGGAGGGCGAGCCGCTGATCTTCGCCGGCCAGACCTCGCTGAAATTCTACGGCCGGACCGCCGTAGACCGCGATTACAATGGGCTTGCGCTCGACGAGAGCGAGGGCGACCGCATTGCCGGCGCCATCGGCGACGCCGACATCGTCTTCATGAAGCACCACGGCGTGATGGTGCTTGCTCCGACGATCGCCGAGGCCTGGGACGATCTCTACTATCTCGAGCGCGCCTGCGAGGTGCAGACGCTGGCGCTCTCGACCGGGCGCAAGGTCCTGCCCGTTGCGCCCGCGATCGCCGAAGCCGCCTGTCGCCAGATGCGCGAAGGCGACGCGGAATCGGCAAGGCTTCACCTCGCCTCGATCAGGCGCACCCTCGATCTCGAAGAGCCGGCCTATCGCAGCTGAGCGAAGAACGCCGGTTTCGTCCATCCATGCGTGCGGCGCGGTCCATCGACCGCATGAAACAACTCGACAAGAGCCGACAGGCGGCGCTAGCTTCCCTAGAAGGAATGTAAGGTATCCGGTGGGCCGGTACGTTGGTACCAGCGCCCAATCATAGTCGCGGGAGCTGTCACCGTGATGTCCGATGGTGCCAAGGCTGAAACTGGGGCCACATTCAGGCCTGCAACGCGACGGCAGGAGTTCCTTGCCTTCATCGTCCTGGCGATCCTGATCTGGCCGGTCATCGCGGTCGGCGTCGTCGGCGGCTATGGTTTCCTGGTCTGGATGCTGCAATTGGTCTTCGGACCGCCCGGCCCACCACGGTGAGGGCCCGGCCATGGCAGAGCACGGGATCGATCTCGGCAGACGTGGGTTCCTGAAGGGGCTTCTTCCCTCGGAACCGGACGTCATTCGTCCACCCTGGTCCCTCGAAGAGACAATCGCGAGCGCCTGCACGGGATGCGGCGCCTGCGTCAGCGCCTGCCCGCAAGCGATCATCAGGCTCGATGCCCGGCAGAGGCCGGAGATCGATTTCAGCTCCGGCGAATGCAGCTTCTGCGGCGCCTGCGCCGCAGCCTGCCCGGAGCCGGTCTTCGATCGCGGGCGACCTGGATTCCAGCACGTTGCCGTGATCGGGGACACATGCTTTGCCGCACGCGGCATCGTTTGCCAGAGCTGCGGCGATGCCTGTCCGGAAGCGGCGATCCGTTTCCGACCGCGCCTTGGCGGCCCTGCCCTGCCTGTACTGGCAACCACACAGTGCACCGGCTGCGGTGCCTGCATCGCGGCCTGCCCGGCCGCCGCCATCGGAACGCGCCCCACGGCGGCGGAGGCAGCCCATGCCTGAAGCCCAAGCGGCCCGCACCATCCATATTTCCAGCGCCGTCGTCACCGCCTTCCCGGAGCATTGCGACGCGGTCGTGCGCCAGATCAAGGCCCTGCCCGGMACCGAGGTTCATCGTGTCGAGAACGGCAAGATCGTCATCGTGATGGAAGCCGAGAGCACCGGCGAGATGGGTAGCAGGCTCACCGGCATCGCACTGATGGACGGCGTGCTTTCGGCAAACTTCGTCTTCGAACAGATCATCGCCCTCGACGACACTGGAGCTGGATCATGACCCTATCCCGTCGCGAGATGCTGAAGGCGCAGGCGGCGGGCATCGCCGCTGCCGCCGCCAATATGAGTCTCCCCGCCGAAGCACAGCCTGTCGCCGGCGGCGTCGACACGCTGGAGATCACCTGGTCGAAGGCGCCCTGCCGCTTCTGCGGCACGGGGTGCGGCGTGATGGTCGGCGTCAAGGAAGGCAAGGTCATCGCCACCCATGGCGACATGAAGGCCGAGGTCAATCGCGGCCTGAACTGCGTGAAGGGCTATTTCCTCTCGAAGATCATGTACGGCGCGGACCGGCTGACGCAGCCTCTGCTGCGCAAGAAGGGCGGCGTCTACGCCAAGGACGGCGAGTTCACGCCGGTTTCCTGGGACGAGGCCTTCGACGTCATGGCCGCCAAGGCCAAGCAGGTCCTGAAGGACAAAGGGCCGACCGCGCTCGGCATGTTCGGCTCCGGCCAGTGGACGATCTGGGAGGGCTATGCCGCGACCAAGCTGATGCGCGCCGGCTTCCGCTCGAACAATCTCGACCCGAATGCGCGCCACTGCATGGCTTCTGCCGCCTACGCCTTCATGCGGACCTTCGGCATGGACGAGCCGATGGGCTGCTATGACGATTTCGAGGCCACAGATGCCTTCGTGCTCTGGGGCTCGAATATGGCGGAGATGCACCCGATCCTGTGGACGCGCGTCGCCGACCGCAGGCTCGGCCACCCCCATGTCAAGGTTGCGGTGCTCTCGACCTTTACCAACCGAAGCGCCGACCTCGCCGATATCCCGATTGTCTTCAAGCCCGGCACCGATCTGGCGATCCTCAATTACATCGCCAACCACATCATCACGACCGGCCGCGTGAACAAGGACTTCGTCCAGAAGCACACGAACTTCGTCAAGGGCGCGACTGATATTGGCTATGGCCTGCGGCCCGACGATCCGCGCGAGGTCAAGGCGAAGAAGGCCGAAGATGTCGGCGCGACCTCGCCGATCGACTTCGAAGCCTATGCCGCCTTCGTCAAGGACTACACSCTSGAGAARGTCTCGGCGCTGACSGGGGTSGAGCCCGGCTTCCTGSARSARCTGGCAGAGCTCTATGCCGAYCCSAAGCGCAAGGTCGTCTCGYTCTGGACSATGGGCTTCAACCAGCATGTCCGCGGCGTCTGGGCGAACCAGCTCGTCTACAACCTGCATCTGTTGACCGGAAAGATCTCGGAGCCCGGCAACAGCCCCTTCTCACTGACCGGGCAGCCTTCCGCCTGCGGCACGGCACGCGAGGTCGGCACCTTCGCCCATCGTCTGCCCGCCGACATGACTGTGGTGAATCCCGAGCACCGCAAGCACGCCGAGGAGATCTGGCGGATTCCGGCCGGCACGATCCCGGAAAAGCCCGGCTATCACGCGGTCGAGCAGGATCGCATGCTCAAGGACGGCAAGCTCAATTTCTACTGGATCCAGGTCAACAACAACCTGCAGGCGGCGCCGAACAGTGCCGGGGAAACCTACCCGGGCTATCGCAATCCAGAGAATTTCATCGTCGTTTCCGACGCCTACCCGACCGTGACGGCCATGGCCGCCGACCTGATCCTGCCCGCCGCCATGTGGGTCGAGAAGGAAGGTGCCTATGGCAATGCCGAGCGGCGCACCCATTTCTGGCACCAACTCGTCAAGGCGCCCGGGGAGGCCCGTTCCGACCTCTGGCAAATGGTCGAATTCTCGAAGCGCTTCACCACCGACGAGGTCTGGCCGGCCGCCCTTCTCGATGCCAATCCCAACTATCGCGGCAAGACGCTGTTCGATGTGCTGTTCAGGAATGGGCATGTCGACAGCTTCGCTGCAAGTGAGGTCGACCCCGCCTATGGCAATCTGGAGGCCAAGCATTTCGGCTTCTACGTCCAGAAGGGACTGTTCGAGGAATATGCCAGCTTCGGCCGCGGTCACGGCCATGACCTGGCGCCGTTCGACACCTATCACGAGGTCCGCGGGCTGCGCTGGCCGGTGGTCAACGGCAAGGAAACTCTCTGGCGCTATCGCGAAGGCCTCGACCCCTATGTGAAGCCGGGCAAGGGTTTCGAGTTCTACGGCAACCCCGATGGCAAGGCGCGGATCATCGCCGTGCCCTACGAGCCGCCGGCGGAATCGCCGGACAACGAATATGATCTCTGGCTGGTGACCGGACGGGTGCTCGAGCACTGGCATTCCGGCTCGATGACGATGCGCGTGCCGGAGCTCTTCAAGGCTTTCCCCGGCGCTCGCTGCTTCATGCACCCGGACGATGCCCGCAAGCGCGGGCTCAACCAGGGGGCGGAGATCCGGCTGATCTCCCGCCGCGGCGAGATGCAGACCCGGGTCGAGACGCGCGGGCGCAACCGCATGCCCCAGGGCGTCGTCTTCGTGCCATGGTTCGACGCCAGCCAGCTCATCAACAAGACCACTCTCGACGCGCCGCCGATGGGCGCCGTCAACGTGCCGCCGCTCGACCGTCCGATCGTCGACGACGTCAGGCGCATGCGGAACTACCCGGAACAGCCGCCGATCATTCCGCATTCGATCGACGGCTATCAGCTGACGCTGAACACCAACCGCTGCATGGATTGCCACAAGCGGGAGTTCACCGAGGGCTCCGGCGCCCCGATGATCAGCATCACCCATTTCCAGGACCGGGACGGACAGGTGCTCTCGGACGTGACCCCGCGGCGCTATTTCTGCACCGCCTGCCATGTTCAGCAAACCGACGCCCGCACGCTGGTGCCGAATACGTTCCAGGACGCAAACACGATTGGCCGCAAGCGGTAACGGGGCGCCGACATGGGCAAGCTGAAGGCTCTCTTCCTGCGCGCGTGGAACCTCGCGGTCTGGTTCTGGCGGGTCATCAGCCGGCCCAGCGCCTATCTGTCCCTGGGGTTCCTGACGCTCGGCGGCTTCATCTGCGGCGTCATGTTCTGGGGAGCGTTCAATACGGCGCTCGAGGTCACCAACACCGAGAAATTCTGCACCTCCTGTCACGAGATGCGCGACAACGTCTATCAGGAGCTGACCCAGACGGTTCATTTCTCGAACCGCTCAGGCGTGCGGGCCAGCTGCCCCGATTGCCATGTCCCCCATGAATGGACCCACAAGATCGCCCGCAAGATGCAGGCCTCGAAGGAGGTCTGGGGCAAGATCTTCGGCACCATCTCGACACGCCAGAAATTCCTCGACCACCGGCTGGAGCTCGCCAAGCATGAATGGGCGCGGCTGAAGGCAAACGACTCGCTGGAATGCCGTAACTGCCATTCCACCGTCGCGATGGACTTCACCAAGCAGACGCGCCGGGCAGCCGAGATCCACAGCCGCTTCCTGATTCCGAAGGAGAAGACCTGCATCGACTGCCACAAGGGCATCGCCCATCTCCTGCCCGACATGACCGGTATCGAGCCCGGCTGGAAGGAAGCCCCGGAGCTCCAGGGCAAGGGCAGTGCCTCCTGGCATGGGCCAGAGCGGGAATTGCGCGCCTATCTCGCCAGCATCGAGACGCGCTGAACAGACAGAGAGACCATCGAAGGGCCTGATCGCGGCGCGATCCTGGAGCGTTCCCGCGACAGTTCGAATGGCAGAACAGCCCGCCCGCCGTGCTGTTCAGGGCTTGGACCCGACACAGATATCCTTCAACGCCTGCCATTCCACATCGGTGAGGATCGCCGGTCCGGTCGTCGGGCGGTCGAGGCGCTTCATGCGGTCCAGCCGCTCGGCGCTGAGCGGATGGCTGTCCAGGATCGTGCCGCGGCTGTCGCTGCCGGTGATCCGCACGAGGAACTCACCCAGGGCAGCCGGCGATCGCCCGAGCCCGGTCATCGCCGCAACCGCAAAATCATCCGCGCCGCTTTCCGCATCACGCGAATGCGACGCGTCGAGGATCGAGCGGGCGCCAAAGATCACTGCGCCGCTGCCGGTGATATCGCCGAACAGCAAGCCAATCAGAAAGGACGTGCCCCCGGTTTGAATCAATTGGCGAAGGCCGTCGCGACGATGGGCATGGCCCAGCTCATGCGCAATCACGCCAGCAATCTCGTCAGGATTCTGCGCCTTCTGCAGCAGCCCTTCGAACAGATAGATCTTGCCGCCCGGCAGTGCGACGGCATTGGGAATGGCCGATGACAGAACCTGCGCTTCCATCGGACTGGAAACGCCTCCTGCCTCCCTCAGCCTGTCCACCATCTTCGCGAAGGCGCGCTGTCCCGCCGGCTGGGCGCAGACATGGCCACCCATGAGTGCACGCACCTGCTTGTCCACGGCATCGCCCAGACGCTTCTCCGCCGCTATGGGGACCAGTGGCGCAAGCCGGTCGGCGAGGAGCGGAATGCCGTAAAGCGTGATCAGCAGGATCGAACATGCGGCGGCCAGCGACCATCCGACGATGCGCCAGGTCTGGCTGCCGCCGCTTGCGAGATCGAGCGCTCCGCAACGGGCAAGCAGTGTCTGCGCCGTCGCCTCGTCCGCGACCTCCAGCCGGGCGAGAGGCAGGGCCGACACGGCACTCAAGCGCAGGGTAGCTTGTCCGTCCGCCCGGCGAATGTCGTCATAGGGCCAGGACGCGATGACGAGGTCATCCTCGGCGATCTCAAGCTTGCGCGAAAACCGCAGCGCGACCCGGCGCTTGCGGTTGGAGCTGCCGTCGAAGAAGACGGCTGGATGTTCGGACTGCCCGTTCGAAGTCATGATGCGGGATCGGTCGCACCCCGTCATAGGCCGCCAATGTCGAGGCTGTCGGCAAAGCCTTCGCCCAGCGCACCAACGGCAGCACCCTGACCGGTGACATCGTCGGCAGCAGCCAGGTTGAGCACGCTCGTCCGTCCCGCGATCTTCGCCCAGATGTCGCGGGTGAGGTAGATTCGGACCACCGCGCCGAAAGCGATCGCCGCCACCAAATAGCCCACCCCCAGAGCGAGCAAGACCAGCGGATGCTGCATGGCCACCCGAATGCGCTCCGCGCTCCCTCCTGAGAGGTAGGTTGCCCCGACGGTTACGCCCACCAACCACAGCCCCAGCACGAGCACCAGCAAGAGCGACCAGCCGACGACTTTCCAATAGCTGCTGATCAAGTCGCTCCGCTCGAGATCGGAGCGGAACGCCACGTCACCGAAACGAATACCCGAGACCCACCAGCGCCATTCGATCGCTTTGTACGCGCCATAGAGAAACGGCAGCGGGATCAGGAGCACCGCCGCCGGCAAGGCCAGAAGCCAGAGGAACCAGGCCTGCTTGAAGAAGTCGCTGCCGGTTCCCTCGAACCGGCCCTGCAATGTACCATAGGAGGTATGGCGCATCTTGAAGCGTTCGAGTGCCGCCTGCCGCCACGGCAAGGCCAGTCCGGCGGTCAGCAGGACCAGCAGAGACCATGATCCGGCGCGCCAGCTATAGCCCCAGCCCGATCCGCCCATCCCGAATCGCAATCCGCGCCAGACCGTGCGCGTGACCCGGTAACGTCGCGCGCGGTAGAGCGCGAATTGTGAAAACAGATAGAGGAACAAGAACAGCGGAATGCCGGCCAGCGTGTCGATTCCTCCGGCTTCGGGGCCACCGAGAAAAGAGATCAGAAGGAGCGGCACCAGGAAGCCGACCAGATAGCCCGGCACCAGAATGGCCATCGCGATCAGGAAGCCGATCAACAACTCCTTGGCTCGGCCGGTATATTCCACGGGGTCGCCGCCGACCGAGGTATTCGACCACAAATGCCGTCGGATATCGGTTGCAAGCCAGAACCGGTAGAAGCCGAGCGTGACCAGCTCCAGCAATGCGCCGCGCGTCACCAGCCGCCGGAACACTGGTCGCTCACTGGAAAACATCACCCGGTCGACCCGCGGCGTGGCAAGGTGCGAGGTTGTCTGGTGCATGGCGAAGCTCGCTATCACGTCAGATTCGACGGAAACTTGTCCGGCACATCCATAGCAGCTGCGTCAGCCGCCGAAATAGCCACAACCGTGAGTTTAGTCAGGAATTTATATGACAGGTTAATCTAGCGCTGACGTAGCGTCTGAGCGGGTTCAAGCGACACTCCGGGGCTCCACAGCAGGCAGCCGCCTGGCAGCGATCCGATCGAGAATGGCGCGGTCTCGTCGGAAGACAGACGCGCTGAACAGGCTCAGGCCGCTTGAAGCGCTCCGCGCGCTGCGAGATGGATGCCCGCCAGCATGCAGCGCACCGAGCCACCGGCGAGTTCGATGGTCGGCACGTCGAGCGGCAGCAGGGTCGCAAGACCCTCCAACGTCGCACGCTGCTCCGGGCGCAGAGCCTGCAAGGCGCGTGACGACAGCGCCACGACGCGACCGTTGCTGCCCTGCAGCTCGATTGCATTGCCGGCGAACGCGTTGATCTGCCCGTGGTCGAGATCGATGATGATGCGCCCCTGGGCCAGTCGCTCCGCAATCTCGTTCCGGCGCGCCGCATCGCGAATGGTGGCCAGCCCGATCAGGCAGAAATCCGTGCCGACGCACATCAGGACATTGGTGTGATAGATCGCCCGGCCCGCCGCATCGACCGCATCGAAGACCACCGGCTCGAAATTGAAATGCGTGCAGAAGCGCTCCAGCGCCACCTCGTTGGTGCGGTTCGAACGCGCGGCATAGGCGACACGCTCGATGTGATCGAGCACCATCGCGCCGGTGCCTTCGAGATAGACCCCGTCCTGCTCCAGCCCGGAATAGTCGATCACGTCCTGGACGCGATAGCGATGCTTCAGCATCTCGATGACGTCGTGCCGCCGCTCCTTGCGCCGGCTCGGCGAGAACATCGGATAGAGCGCAACATGGCCCCCGGAATGGGTCGAGAACCAGTTGTTCGGGAAGACGGAATCCGGCGTCGCGTTGCCCTCGTCCTCGAAGAGATGCACGGCGATGCCGGCTTCCTCCAGCCGCGCCGCAGCACGCGTCACTTCACGATGCGCTTCGGCGGCGATGGCGGCGGCGCTGCGCGCAGCATCGGTGCCCTGAAAGAGATTATCGGCGGCCGTCGCCGGGTTCGGGCTGAAGTGATGCGGACGGATCATCACGACGCTGCGCGCCGCCTGGACGGAGAGCTTTTGCATCATCGCGCCCCGAGAAACGCACGAGGAGCAGCGACCGGCGCGCTCAGCAGGCCGAACAGGTTGCGCGGATCTTCCGGCTCGGTGAGGAGGTCGATCTCGTCATAATAGTCGGTGCCCTCGACCTGATCGCGCAGATAGCGCAGGGCCGAAAAATCCTCCGTGGCGAAGCCGACGGAATCGAAGATGGTGATCTGGTCCTCGGTGCGGCGCCCCTTGGTCTCGCCGATAATCACGCGCCAGAGCTCCGTGACCGGGAAATCCGGCTCCATCTGCTGGATCTCGCCTTCGATCCGGGTCTGCTCTGGAAACTCGACGAAGACATCGGCGCGCAGCAGGATGTCGCGCTGCAGTTCGGTCTTGCCGGGGCAATCGCCGCCCACCGCGTTGATGTGCACGCCGGCCCCGACCATGTTGTCGGAGAGGATCGTCGCCTTGAGCTTGTCGGCGGTGACGGTGGTGATGATATCGGCGCCAAGCACGGCCGCTTCGGCGCTGCTCGCTACCTCGATCTCAAGCCCGTGCCCCGCGAGATTGGCCCTGAATTTCGCGGTCGCAGCCGGATCGATATCATAGACCTGCAATCGCCGGATGCCGTTCAGCGCCTTGAAGGCCAGCGCCTGGAACTCCGACTGGGAGCCGAGGCCGATGATCGCCATCACCGCGGCATCCTCACGGGCGAGATAGCGGGCGGCGACGGCCGAGGTCGCCGCGGTCCGTAGCGCCGTGGTGATCGTCATTTCGGAGAGCAGGCGCGGATATCCGGTCTCGACATCGGAGAGGACGCCGAAGGCCGTCACCGTCTGCAGGCCGGTGCGCGTGTTCTTGGGGTGGCCGTTGACATATTTGAAGCCGTAGAGCTCGCCGTCGCTGGTCGGCATCAGCTCGATCACGCCGTCGGCAGAATGGCTGGCGACGCGCGGCGCTTTCTCGAACAGGGACCAGCGCCGAAAATCCTCCTCGATGTAGCCCGCAAGGCCAATCAGATAAGGCTCGATGCCGATGGCAGCGATCAGCCGAACCATGTTCTCGACGCCTACATACTGAACCATTGGTCGGCCCTCCTGCGATATTTTCTGGAATGGAGGGCATTCTAGCCAATGCAATTTGCACACTGAATTGCGAACAAGTTCAGATATGTGCAATTTACCGATCAAATCGCTCACTTCGAATAGACAGATTGCCATGCATATCTTCGACGAGCTCGATCACCGCCTGATCGCAGCGCTACGAGAGGACGGGCGCGCCCCGATCTCGAAGCTCGCGACCATTCTCGGCGTCTCGCGCGCAACGGTGCAGACCCGCCTCGACCGGCTGATCGAGTCGGGCGCGGTGCTCGGTTTCACCGTGCGCTCCCGGCAGGATTATGACGACAAGGCCATTCGGGCGATCATGATGATCGAGGTCACAGGCCGCTCGACGACCGCGGTGATCCGGCAGATGCGCGGCCTGCCGGAACTGCATTCGCTGCACACGACCAATGGAACCTGGGACCTGATCGCAGAGATCCGCGCCTCCAGCCTCAGCGATTTCGATCGCGTGCTGCGCGAAGTCCGCACCATCGACGGCATCCTCAACAGCGAAACCAGCATTCTGCTCAGCTCGGTATAGCCGGCGGGGAGAGCTCTCTGCGCAGCAGGGGGGGTAGGCGTCTTCGCACCCAACCGACATCCCTCCATCAAGGCCCTCCCGGCGCGACAGCAGCGCAGCCAATAGCGGCCCCGGCCCACCACGACGCAGCGCGCGAGCCGGCAGAGAAGAAAACGGCGGGTTGGGATTGCCGGGCTCTGCTGTTGCCGAAGGCATTCAGCCGTGGGGCGGGCCATCGCGCCGCGCCGGTTTGATGAAGCTGCGATAACCTTCGTTGCCGAGCAGCAAGGTTCGCCCCAGGCCCGCGAGAAAATCGACATCGCCGGATTTCAGGCTGAGCGTGTTGTGCAGTTGGAGAATGTGAGCCTTCTCTGCCTGCCCGCTCACATCCGCGAGGGACAACCGCACCACGCTGACATCGAGCCTTCCGCACCCGGCCTGTGCTCCTGCCCTGCCGCAGCGCCAGCGAACCAGCCGGTCACGCCAGTGCGCAGCCTCCCCTTCCAGCGCGTCAAGGCTCATCCGGCTGGCGCTATCGATCATCGCATCGGCAGCCGCAACGATCGCCGACGGCGCTGTCGGGCCCTCGACTGCGCTGGACATCTCGCCACCGACACGCGTGGAGGCGTCGGCCACGATGATGATCAGGCGCTCGAGATGCCGCGCGGCAGCGATGCCCAGAGGTTCCGGCGCAGGCTGCTTGAGCGACCTGATGAGATTTCGCACCGCAAGATTGTCGACGAGGCCGCCGTCAAGCAGCTTGAGATAGCGGAGATCCGGCGCACTGGCGTATCGCGCCTGGGATTCCGCAACATGCCTGTCGAACTCGGAGCTCCCGGTAGGATGGCGGACCGCGGCCGGCGCATTTCGGGCAACGGGGCAGTCCCCGGTGAAATTCTGGAGGACGACCGGAGCGAAGGCGACCGGCACCGCGGACGAGGCCGCGACCGCGTGCGCCAGGGGAAAGCGGTCATAGTCGCTGCAGATCGAGCGAAAGCTCGCCCGATCGAACGGGAACGGCGCCCGATTGTAGAGATCCGTCGCGTGCAGCAGCAGCCTTGGTCGTCCGCGTTGACCGAGATCGCCCATCGTCGCGCCGCCATAGAGGCTGGCATCCAGCCAGGCCGCAAGACCGGAGAGATCATTCACGCCGCCATGATAGGCGCGCAGCAGGTTCTCGGGCGTATAGGCCATGCGCAGCGACGCTTCTGCGTCCTGGTCGAGAAAGGCGCGGCGGAACTCGGGCAAGGCTCGCGGCCCGTGCAGGGCCAGATGGGCGGCAAGAATGGCTCCACCGGAGACACCGGCGACCACGCCAATATCGTCGGCGAGCCTGCGCGTCTCATCGCCCGGAGACGGCTGTTCGGCCAATGCCGACAGCACGCCATATCCGAAGGCCGCGGACCGCGCTCCTCCGCCCGAGAATGCGAGGATCACGCCGGTGCGCGCCGGAACTCCCGCAGACAGCCGCACTGCGGGAGCGGGATCATGCATTAGCGGCGCGTTCGAGGGCAGGTTGGCGGGCGCGGCACACGCTGCAGTCCAGAGCGCAAGCATCGCCGTCATCAAGAGGGGGCGCCGCGCTCTGGCGACACGCCCGCAGCGAGCAGCAACAGTCAGGAAACAGGCTTTCAACGATGCCGGCCTTCTCAGCCGCGACAACGTCTCCGCACGATGCGTGACCATTCGCTGGCCAGCGACATCTCGCCCGCGTGGGTTATGTCAGCATTATGCCCTGGCAGGAGGGATCAACCGCGGGCGGCGGCAATGTAATCCGCAAGCGCGCGCCGGACGCGGCCGGGTCGAGGGCGGTGATCTGGCCGGAATGGCGCCGAACGATCTCCTGGACGAGGTGCAGCCCCAATCCCGCTCCCCGCTCGCGCGGCGCCAGCCGGCAGAACGGCTCGAAAATGCGGTCGCGCTGATCGACGGGCACGCCAGGCCCCTCGTCGGCGACCTCGATCGTCCGCTCGCGCCCGACAGCGATCGTGATCGTGCCGTGGCGTCCGCCGTGCTGGATTGCGTTCTGCACGAGGTTGGCCAGCGCCCGTTCAAGCGCGGACTGGTCGCCCCATGCTGCAACCTGGTCGGCCTCAGCCTCGAAGGCCACCTGATAGCCTGAGGCGATCGCCAGCGGCGCGAGATCGGCGGCGACACGCCGGCCGATCGTCACGACGTCGATCCTGGCAAAATCCTTKGTGCTGTGATCGATCCGTTGCAGGTCGAGCAACTGCTCCGCCATGACGGCAAGCCGCGCTACGTCTTCGTAAAGCCGCGCCCGCTGAGCCGTATCCGGCAGGATATCGAGCCGCGTCTGCAAAATCGCGATCGGCGTCCGCAGCTCATGTGCAGCATCACCGAGAAAACGCTTGTGCCGCACATGGCCTTCGTCGAGCCGCTGCAGGGCGCGGTTGACCGCAGCGACGACCGGGGTCAATTCGCTCGGGGTGGCGTCGGTCGGCAGGCGTTCGCCGTGCCGTTCGATATCGATCCGCTCGGCCTGCTCCGCTACCTTTCCAAGGCCGGCAAGCRCCCTGCGCACGACGATGGGCGTCGCAATGATCGTCGCCAGCCCCATGACCACAAGGGCCGGAAGAACGAAGCTCATGAAGACGATCAGGAGCCCCTGAACGAGCCAGCTCAGCGGCGCCTCTTCCCCCGGTCCGGTTGCAATCTGGATCTGCCCCGCGGCGCCATCGACCCAGCGGATCAGTGCATTCGTGCGCGGGGGATCGCCAAGATTCCAGCCGAGCCTCGCAACCCCGACATCGTCGAGCGCGTCGTCGATGCGTGCGAAATGGGGCGGCGGAGCTCCCTCGGTCAGCGTATGGCCAAGCCGGTCGCGCACGATGAACCAGAGATCGGGAACATCCGACCGCAGCTTCGCCAGCGCCGGCGTCGTTTGCAGGACAAGCCTGCCGGCAGGATCGCGCGTGACCGCGCTCTTCAGCACATCGACCGTCACATCCTCGGATTCGAAATTGAACAGATGGCCGCCGAGGTAGAGCGCACCGATGACCAGGACGACGAGCAGCGAGAGCGTCGCGGCCTGCAACGCGAGGAGGCGCCGGACGAGGCGCCATTTCAGCGAATGCGCGCGCGGCCAGGTCATGCCGCGTGTTTGAGGAGATAACCGACGCCGCGAATTCCGTGAATCTCGAGGCCGGCCCCCGCCTTCGTCAGCTTCCGACGCAGGTTCGACACATGCATGTCGAGCGCATTCGATTGGATTTCGTCATCGAAGCCGTAGACCGCCTCCTCCAGCGCGGCACGCTGCACCGTGCGCCCACGTCGGCGCAGAAGAGCCTCCAGCACCAGCAGCTCCCGGCGCGGCAAATCGAGCCCAACCCCATCAATGGTCGCGCAGCGATCATGCCAATCATAGTCGAGGCGCCCTGCCCGTATCCGATCGGGAGCCATCACCGGCGCACGGCGGAGCACGGCTCGCAGCCGAGCCAGCAACTCGTCGATCGCAAACGGCTTGGCGAGATAGTCATCGGCTCCGATGTCCAGGCCCTTGACCCGGTCCCCGAGGTCGCCCCGCGCGGTCAGCACGATCACCGGCGCGATCTGCTTGCGGGCACGAAGCCTCGGGATCAGCGTCAGGCCGTCGCCGTCCGGCAATTGCCGGTCGARCAGAATTGCGCTRTGCGCCGCAGTCGCGATCGCCTCCTCCCCTTCCGCCAGCGTGGTGACATGGTCGACGACCATGTCGTGCTGGGCCAGGGCTGCGCGGAGCGCCGCCGCCATTTCCGGCTCGTCTTCCACCAGGAGAATGCGCATGGCTAGGACAGGCTCGCTTTGACCMAGCCTCTCCTGACGCAGCAACATTGCCGCGAGGTTGCGCGCATTCGAAGTCCCCCTGGACGAGAGGGTGCTTGCCAGGTTCCGGCGAGACGATCCGCTCATTCCGGCCGCCCTGGATCGCGGCGCAGCCTACGCCCTTCCGGGATCGCAGGTCATGGTGTCACCACCGCGCGATGGGCGGCAGCTTCGCCCCATATCCAGGCCCGAAAGGCCGCAATGGCCGGCCTTTCGGCGGAGATCTCGGGGCAGACCAGATAATATTGATGTGGCCCTCTGACCTGATGCGGGAAGGGCCGGACGAGGCGACCCGCATCAAGATAGTCCCCGATCAGGACATTGGTGGCGAGGGCTATGCCCTGGCCCGAAGCGGCCGCCTGCAAGGCGAGGAACATGTGCGAGAAGCTCGGCCCTCGCGTCGCATCGATGTCAGGCAGCCCAACCGCGGACAGCCAGCGCGGCCAGGTGACATAATCGAGTATTCCATCCGGGATCTCATGCAGCAGCGTGTGATGGCGCAAATCAGCGGGCTCCTGCAGGGGCCGGTCGGGATCACCGAGCAGGGTGGTGCTGCAAACCGGAAAGAAATTCTCCTCCATCAGCAGGTCCGAGCGCAGGCCGGGATAGRGGCCGCGGCCGGAGCGGATCGCCACGTCCACATCCTCGCCGTCGAAATTGGTCAAACCCGTCGAGATCGAAACGCGCACCTCAAGATCGGGGTGACGCTCCTTCAGCGAACCGAGGCGGGGGATCAGCCAAGTGAGGGCGAAGGTCGGCAATGTGCTGACAGTCAGAATACCGGGCGCATCAGGCCGTAAGGCGCGCKCCGTGGCCTCGTTGAGCTGATCGAGCAGCAGCGAAACGGTCGCGGCATAGCGTTCCCCGACCGCCGTCAGGGCGACGCCCTTGCTCGGCAGGCGCGTAAAGAGAGGGCGGCGCAGCCAGGCCTCAAGCGATCTCACCTGCTGGCCGACCGCACTGGCGGTGACGGCGAGTTCGTCCCCGGCCTTCTCGAAGTTGAGGTGCCGGGCCGCGGCTTCGAAAGCGCGCAGAGAGGTCAAGGGCGGAAGGTGGCGGCGCGTCATGGGGAAGCGAAGGAAACCTTGGGCTGAAGCCAAGAAGTTCGCATTTGCTTGGACCCCAGGCAAGGAGCAGATTTGCTGGCGAAACCTGAGACAAGGGAGGCCGTCATGTCGACCAGGCCAGCCATAGAAAACCTTCTGCCACTCCCTGCCGCACCGTCGATTCACGGCCTGTCGCGCCTGCTGCTCCGTCTTGAAACCTGGCTCAACGCCAAAGCCAGCGCACGCGCGCTCTACCGCATGGATGACCGTGCATTGTCAGATATCGCGCTCTCCCGCAGCGACGTGGAGCGCGTCAACGCCACGGTCCGACTGCCGGATTGACGGCTTTGCCGGCAGAGTGCCGGGTTTCTGGAGGACGCGGCGGCGACGGGGTCTTTGCGCGGCTTGATCGTGCATCGTGAAGCCGGGATCACAGTCAGGCCCGTCGCAACCGAGACGCGCGGCCCTTCGTTCCTCAATAGGTTTTGGCCAGGTATTCGGCGATCGCCTTGGCATCGGCCTCGTCGATCGGGGCGCGGTAGACCTTGATCATCTTCTGCACCTCGGCGTCCCAGAAGGCCTGCCCCTTCTTCGGCGGCTGGAAGTTGACGTAGTCGACCGAGTGGCACGACATGCAGTTGTTCTTCGCCGCCTCGAAGCCGGGACCGGGGCCCGGCTTGAGCACCGCCGTTTCAGCGGGCAGTTGATAGGTTTTCGGCATTGCCAACGCCACCCCGGCCAACGCCACGCCGACAAGGCAGAGCCCGAAAGCCGACGCCCCAATGAAGCGCAAGGTCATGACCACCTCCATCACGCGGCCGTCACGCGCGTCGTCTCGACGACATTGCGCATATAGCCCGCCGGATTCCACAAGGGCTCGATCGGCTGCGATTGGCCGATCCGGCTGGTCGCCCTGACCATCAGCACATGCTCACCTTTGGGCAGCCGGACCGCTGCCTTCCATTCGCGGAAAGAGTATTTTCCGAGATTTTCGCCAAGCGTCGCCGCAAGCCAGGTTTTCCCACCATCCGGCGAAATCGCGACATCGGTGACGCCATAGCCGCCGTCAAAGGCGATGCCGCGCAGCATGACATCTGCATTGGCCCTCACCGTTGCCCCGTTCTGCACGCTGGTGATGAAGGAGCGGACGCTGAAGCGGTTGATCGGCACGGTCGCGGTCGGCGCCTTGCCGGGCTCGGTGCAGGCACAGGCATTGGCGGGGATGCGATAGGCCGACGTCATCCAGAACCCATCGAAGGCCTTGTCGAGCACAGCGATCTCGCGGAGATGCTTGACCCAATAGGTTCCGAAATAGCCCGGCACCACCAGGCGCACCGGGAAACCATTGAGCCAGGGCAGATCCTCGCCGTTCATGGCGTAGGCCAGCATGACCTCGCCGTCGCCGGCATGGTCGATGTCGAGCGCCTTGATGAAATCCGGCGTGTCGGGGATCATCGGCCCGTCGAGGCCGTCGAAGGACACCTGCACCGCCCCGGCCTGGACACCCGCCTTGTCGAGCACAGCCTTGAGCGGCACGCCCCTCCAGCGTGCATTGCCCATCGCACCGTTGGCGAGCTGGCCGCCGGCGACGCGCGGATCGAACAGGCCGCGGCTGTTACCGGAGCACTGGTTCACGGCGATGATCTCGGCTGGCTCGAACCCCGTCTTCAGTTCCTGAAGCGAGAGCGATAACGGCTTGTCGACCTTGCCCGTGATCGCGATGCGGAAGGCGTCCGGATCGATCTCGATCGGGATATCCGCCAGATGATAGCGCACGAAGAACGCATCGTTCGGGGTCAGAAGCCCGTCATTGAAGACGCCGAACGGGGTTTCGAGCTGGGGCGGGCGCGCCGTCAATTCAATCAGCGGGCGTTTGCCGGGATAAGCGACGAGCGACCGCTCGCCATTGTCAAAGGGTAGCCTCACCGTTTCGGCCGCGAAGGCAGCAAGACCTGCGCCCTCGCCCACTGCCACCCCCAGCCCCAGCACGGCGCGCCCCGCCGCTTTGAGCATTTGCCGTCTGTTGAACATGGCGCTCCTCCGCAGGACATATTCCTGGCGAATAGAAAGGCACGCAGGCTCGGTTCGTGGTTCTACGCGACTGAAGCGCCGCGGCTCAGGCAGTGCGAACCCGGGGCCGCTCGGCAGCCCGCTTCGTTGGTCCGCGATCAATCTAATACAGGTAAGGGCCGACCGCCACGGCTGGGATGCCGGAGACATGCCACACAGAACCGGGGCCGTCGCGCGGACGAATCGACGTTTTCAACAAAATGCGAATCGGCTGTTGACACCCGAAACCTGATTCGCTTAAACACTGCTCATCGAGACGGCGCCGCCGCTGGCGGGGCCGCTCTACTGCGCTTCATGAGAGCTTCGGGC
>NZ_JBFTLD010000180.1:0-13515 GCF_056396265.1 Allobosea sp. 05T422_2
GCGCTCGGCCTCGCTGAACACCGAGATGGGGGTGCTGTTCGAACAACCCGCACTGGTGGCCGAGATGCGGCAGCTCTTCAGGGCTGATACGGCGCCTGAAGTCAGTTACGAGCTCTCGCTCGAGGATGGCGGCCTGCACTGGAACGGCAAGCGCGACGGCAAGCCGCGGCGTCTCGGACATGAGCCGGATGCAAGCCCGTCCCGCCGCGCGCTGGCGTTCATCGTCGGCCTCTTGCCGATCCAGTCGCAGCTATAGATCCGCCAGAGCGATTTTCTGTCGAATGGAACCCGCCCTGTTCCACGAGCAGAACTCCGAGCGGCTTGACGCACCGGAATGGCGGACGGAAGCTGGCACCGCATGAGGAGATCGCGATGTCAGCCTTGACCGCCCTGCCTGATCTGGAAACCTTGAAGGGCAGGCTCTACTCCGCTGTCCTTTCCGATGTGCTCGATCAGCTCGGCTTTCCCAACCAGGCGGTGAAGCCGTTCGTGCGGCCGCTCGACGACGCGACGATGCTCTGCGGCTTCGCCCGGACGGGGCTCTACATGAAGCGCTATCACCTTGCCGAGGGCCATAATCCCTACGCGCTCGAGATGGATCTGATCGACAGCCTGAAACCCGGCGAGATTGCCGTGCTGGCCTGCGACGGGCCGACCGACCGGATCGCGCCCTGGGGCGAGCTCCTGACCACGGCCTCGATGGTGCGCGGCGCCGCCGGCTGCCTGACCGACGGGCTGGTTCGCGACGTGCGCCGCATCCGCGAGCTCGGCTTCCCGCTCTTCCATGGCGGCATCGGCCCGCTCGACACCAGGGGGCGGGCTGAGATGATGGCGGTCGACGAGGCCGTCGAAGTCGGCGGAGCAAGGGTCGAGCCGGGCGACTTTATCTTCGGTGATGCCGATGGCGTGGTGGTCGTGCCGCAGCGCATTGCCGAGGAGGTGGTGAAGCTCGCCCTTGCCAAGATCGAGGCGGAGGACACGACGCGCGAGGAGCTTCTCGCCGGCGCGAGCTTGCGCTCGGTTTTCGAACGGCACGGTGTGCTCTAGCGGGCACCTCCGTTTCGGGTCACGCCGAGCCCGGCGCCACCCCGACATAGCGCGCTCGCGGCCGGATGAGGCGGCCAGTCTGAAATTGCTCCAGGGCATGGGCGATCCAGCCGGTGCACCGTGCCGCAGCGAAAATCTGAAAGGGGGCGTCCTGCGGCAGGCCCAGTGTGGAAGCCAGGGCCGTCAAGGCAAAGTCTATGTTCGGAACGTCGCCGGTGATCGCTTCCGTGACGCGACGAATCTCCTGGTATTCGGCGGGAAGAGCGAAGGCCGACAGCAGCCCCCGCGCCCGGGGATCCCCTTCGGGATAGAGCGGGTGCCCGAACCCCGGTACCGGCGTCCCGAGCGCCAGCCGCGATTGGACCGCGGCCTCGACACCCTCCCGCCGCGCTTCGCCGAAGAAGGCGCGAACCCGGGCCGACATGCCGCCGTGCAAGGGGCCTGACAGCGCGGACAGCCCTGCCAGGACGCAGGCAGCCAGCGAGGCCCGTGTCGAGGCGGTGACGCGGACCGCGAAGGTCGATGCGTTCAGCTCATGGTCCGCCAGCAGGACGAGGCAGGTACGAATGAAATCGGCACCCGTCGGGTCGCAACCCCAGGCGCGCGCGATGCGGTCATGAATGGGGCCTTCGCCGGGACGGCCGGCAACCGCATCGACGAGTGCGTCCAGCACCGAGGCTGCTTCGAAATACAAGGCCTTCGGGGTCCGGCTGCCGATTACCGGGTCTGCTGCGGCGCGTGCCGCGATCATCGCGAACATCCGCTGATTGCCGGTTCCCGGGCCGACGATATTGAACTGGGGCGGAAAGCGCGCGTCGCCGCAGGCCCAGAGCAGGCGGGCGATATCCTCGAGACGGGCGGCCCGGGCCAGCGCTTCGGCATCCTGGCCGCGATACCACAGCCGCCCATGCGCGATCGTCGTGATGCTCGATGCCAGCACCGGCTCGCCCCAGGCGATGGCGTCCTCGGCAATCGCCGCGTTTCGTCGCCCTCGTGACTTCCGGTATTCCAGCCGCGCGACATCGGCAGCGCGGTAGAGGCTGCGCCGCGGGTCGCCGGTATCCGCCCGTGCTTCGATCCGCCCCCGGCTCACATAGGCATAGAGCGTCTGCGGCTTCAGCTGCAGACGCGTCATCACCTCCTGCGCGGTCAACCAGTCGCTCATTGCCATATATTGATTTTATTGTTCAAGATTGATTCTAGTTCGGTCCGAACCGATCCTCAAGGCAGTTCTTCAAGGGAGTGCCTGATGTCGGATGGGTTGGAAAATGTCGTTGCAGCACAGACGGTCCTGTCGGATGTGGACGGGGCAGCTGGCCAGCTGGTCATCCGGGGGCATCGTCTCGACGACCTTGCCGGCCGCGTGACCTTCGCCGAGGCGGCGCAGTTGATGCTGACTGGCTTCTTCGACGCATTGCCGCCCGGTGATGCCTTCGAAGCTGCGCTCGGCCAGGGCAGGGTGGATGTGTTCGGCGAGGTGGCCAGTCTCGATGAGACGCTTGTCCGGCGAGCTCCGGTCGAAGCGCTTCGCGCGCTGATGGCGCGGTTGGCCGATGGCGATGATGCTGCGACCGCYTTGCGCCTCCTGGCGGCACCGGCCGTCTTCACGCCGGCGATCATACGGCTGCAGCGCGGGCTCGCACCGATCATGCCCGATGGGCGGTTGGGCCACTCGGCCGATATCCTGCGGATGATGCGCGGCGAGGCAGCCAGCCCGGCGCAGGCCGCGGCATTGGATACTTATCTCGTCACGGTTTGCGATCATGGGCTGAATGCCTCGACCTTCGCCGCCCGTGTCGTCGCGTCGACGCAGGCAGGACTGGGGTCGGCCGTGCTGGCCGGGCTGAGTGCGCTGAAGGGCCCGCTGCATGGGGGAGCGCCCGGGCCGGTGATCGACATGCTCGACCAGATCGGCGAGGTGGGCAACGCACGAGCCTGGCTGGAAGCCGCGTTGCAGCGCGGTGATCGCCTGATGGGGTTCGGTCACCGCGTCTATCGCGTGCGTGACCCACGTGCCGACGCATTGAAGCGCGCGATACGCCAGCTCGATACGGATTCCGGCCGCCTCGCTTACGCGGAGGCGGTCGAGCAGGCCGCCTTGGCTATTCTTCGTGAGCGGAAGCCGAACCGCGCATTGCAGACGAATGTCGAATTCTACACCGCCCTCCTGCTCGAAGCGCTCGCATTCCCGCCCGACAGTTTCACCTGCGTCTTCGCAATGGGACGGACGATCGGCTGGATCGCCCATGCCCAGGAGCAGGTTGCCGGCGGTCGGCTCATTCGCCCGCAGTCAACCTATGTCGGTCCGGCGCCGAGACGCGCTGCCTGATGGGCTCGCTGCCGTGAGCGTCGGCTGCCGCCATCAGCTGCATTGCTGCAGTTGCCGCGAGGCGGCGGTCACGCCGTCCAGCGAGAAGGTGTAGCTGGTCTCATTGCCGCGGGCCGAGCGCGCTGCGAGCACCATCTCGTCRCCAGCCTTCATCGCCGCGAACAGCTCGCCCTCGCGTTCGACGCGCTGGAGCCAGGCATTGCGGCCGGCGGTCAGCATGCGGAAGCGCTCCTCGCCGATCGTGACCTCGACGGTCGAATCCTTGGCGAAGTCGTACCCGGTCTGGAAACTCGACTCCGTGCGGCCAGCGCTCTCGCCGCTCTGGACGAAGAAATACACGTCRCCATGGCGAAGCTCGGCAGGTTTCTCAGCGATTGGGTTGCTGGAGATATAGCAACGTTGGCTATTACCGCTCGCATAGGACGAGGCATTCCAGTTCTTGAACTGACCGAGCGGCTTGGCCGGATTCGCCATTGCTCCGGTCGAAACCGCGAGGAATACGAAGGTCGCCGGGATCGCCAGTCTCATCATTGCTTCATCTCCTTTTGTGTTCTCAAGGGATGGAACCTGAAGCCTAACGAGGCGTAAACAAGGCGGCGGAAAGCGCGTGCGACCTTGCGGCGCAGCGGCACGCGCCCGCGGCTGCTTTCGGCATCGCCCGGCGGGGCGAAAGTCGGCGGAATGTCGCGAGATGCGTAACGTTGAGGAAGAAGCGGCGCTCCGCGAAGTTGCCGTCGCAGGCTACGGACACACTGGCGCCGGTCTACCCTGACTGTGAGACCTGACTGCGAGACGTGGCTGTGCGCCTCGGTGCGTCAGCTTCGGGCCTTACGTCCCGCGGGCCGTACGCAGAGCGGAGGGGCCGCATCCGCGCTCGATGATTGGAACGACCGGAATTCACCGGCAGGCACATGGCCGGTCGTGCAATTTCACGCGAATCAAGGCGCCAGCCGGCGTTTCCTCGACACCTATTCCGCCGCTTGTGCGGGGGCCTTGGCGGGCTTCTTCAGCGGTCGGCGCTCCAGCACCTCCTTGAGGAACCGGGCGGTATGGCTGCGGCTGACCTTGACGACATCCTCCGGCGTGCCCTGAGCCACGACCTCGCCGCCGCCATCGCCACCTTCCGGACCCATGTCGATGATCCAGTCGGAGGTCTTGATGACCTCGAGATTGTGCTCGATCACCACCACCGTATTGCCCTGCTCGACCAGCTCATGCAGCACTTCCATGAGCTTGGCGACATCGTGGAAATGCAGGCCGGTCGTCGGCTCGTCCAGGATGTAGAGCGTGCGGCCGGTGGCACGCTTCGAGAGTTCCTTCGACAGTTTCACGCGCTGGGCTTCGCCGCCGGACAGCGTGGTCGCCTGCTGGCCGACATGGACATAGCCGAGGCCGACGCGGGAGAGCGTTTCCATCTTGTCGCGGATCGAGGGCACGGCCTTGAACAGGTCCTTCGCCTCCTCGACGGTCATGTCGAGCACATCCGCGATCGAGCGCTCGCGGTATTTCACCTCGAGCGTTTCACGGTCGTAACGCTTGCCCTTGCAGACATCGCAGGTGACGTAGACGTCGGGCAGGAAATGCATCTCGATTTTGATGACGCCGTCGCCCTGGCAGGCTTCGCAGCGCCCGCCCTTGACGTTGAAGGAGAAGCGCCCCGGCTGATAGCCGCGCGCCTTCGCCTCGGGCAGGCCGGCGAACCATTCGCGCATCGGCGTGAAGGCGCCGGTATAGGTCGCGGGATTGGAGCGCGGGGTGCGGCCGATCGGCGACTGGTCGATGTCGATGACCTTGTCGAGATGCTCCATGCCCTCGATGCGATCATGCTGGGCGGGATGCTCGATCGAGCCGTTGAGCTTGCGGGCGACGGCCTTGTAGAGCGTGTCGATGACCAGCGTCGACTTGCCGCCGCCGGAGACGCCGGTGATGCAGGTGAAGAGCCCGAGCGGGATCTCGACGGAGACGTCCTTGAGGTTGTTGCCCCTGGCGCCGACGATCTTGAGCGAACGCCCCTTCTGCGGTTTGCGGCGCTTGGCCGGCACCGGCACCGAGAGCTCGCCCGTGAGGTAGCGGCCGGTCAGCGAGTTCGGGTCGGCCAGGATCTGCTCCGGCGTGCCCTTCGAGACGATCTCGCCGCCATGGATGCCGGCTCCGGGGCCGACATCGACGACGTAGTCGGCGGTCAGGATCGCGTCCTCGTCATGCTCGACGACGATCACGGTATTGCCGAGGTCGCGCAGGCGCCGCAGCGTCCCGAGCAGGCGCTCATTGTCGCGTTGGTGCAGGCCGATCGAGGGCTCGTCMAGCACATAGAGGACGCCGGTGAGGCCCGAGCCGATCTGCGAGGCGAGGCGGATACGCTGGCTCTCGCCGCCCGAGAGCGTGCCGGAGCCGCGCGCCAGCGTCAGATATTCCAGCCCGACGTCGAGCAGGAAGGTCAGGCGGTCGCGGATCTCCTTGAGGATGCGCGTCGCGATCTCGGTCTGCTTCGGCGTGAGATGGCGCGGCAGATCGGAGACCCAGGCCAGCGCATCGCGAACCGAGAGGCGGGAAATCTCGCCGATATGACTACCGGCGATCTTCACCGCCAGCGCCTCGGGCTTCAGGCGAAAACCGTTGCAGGCGGCGCAGGGCGTCTCGGACATGAAGCGGCCGATTTCCTCACGCGCCCAGTCGGACTCCGTCTCCTTCCAGCGCCGCTCCATGTTTGTGATGACGCCCTCGAAGGGCTTCTTCACCTCATAGGCGCGCAGGCCGTCATTATAGGCGAACCGCACCGGCTCGGTGCCGGTGCCGAACAGGATGGCATCGTGCGCCTGCTTCGGCAGCTCGGACCAGGGCTTGGTCATCGAGAAGCCGAAATGCTTGGCGAGCGCGTCCAGTGTCTGGCCGTAATAGGGCGAGGTCGACTTGGCCCAGGGCGCGATCGCCCCCTTCTTCAGTGAGATGGAATTGTCGGGCACGATCAGATTGGCATCGATGCGCATCTCGTGGCCGAGACCATCGCAGGTCGGGCAGGCGCCGAACGGGTTGTTGAATGAAAAGAGCCTGGGCTCGATCTCGGGGATGGTGAAGCCGGAGACGGGGCAGGCGAATTTGGAGGAGAAGGTGATGCGCCTGGCCTCGCCGCTCTCCTCCTTCTCGTCGGCATATTCGAAGACCGCGATACCCTCGGCGAGCTCCAGAGCCTGTTCCAGCGAGTCGGACAGGCGTGCGGCGAGGTCGGGGCGTATGACGATGCGGTCGACCACCACGTCGATGTCGTGCTTGAACTTCTTGTCGAGGGCGGGAGCGTCCGGGATCTCGTAGAACTGGCCGTCGATCTTGACGCGCTGGAAGCCGCGCTTCAGCCAGTCGGCCAGTTCCTTGCGGTATTCGCCCTTGCGACCGCGCACCACGGGCGCCAGCAGATAGCCGCGCGTCTTCTCCGGCAACTCCAGCAGCCGGTCGACCATCTGGCTGACCGTCTGGCTCTCGATCGGCAGGCCCGTCGCCGGCGAGTAGGGGATGCCGGCACGTGCCCAGAGCAGGCGCATGTAGTCGTGGATCTCGGTGACGGTGCCGACTGTCGAGCGCGGGTTCTTCGAGGTCGTCTTCTGCTCGATCGAGATGGCCGGCGAGAGCCCGTCGATCTGGTCGACATCGGGCTTCTGCATCATCTCGAGGAACTGGCGGGCATAGGCCGAGAGGGACTCGACATAGCGGCGCTGGCCCTCGGCGTAGATCGTGTCGAAGGCGAGCGAGGATTTGCCCGAGCCTGAAAGGCCGGTGAAGACCACGAGCTTGTCGCGCGGAATCGCCAGGTCGACATTCTTGAGATTGTGCTCGCGCGCGCCGCGCACGGAAATCACGCGTGCATTCGGATCGGCCGCGCGGTTGCGGTCGAACATGTCCTCAAGCGTGGCGGCTTGTTCAGCCAAAGAGGTCTTGCGGGCCATCGGGGCGTCCGTTCGGGTAAGGCGTAGAGATAGGGCAAATGCCCGGCCATGCCAGCCTCACGGCGGTCTGGCAGGCATGAATATCATGCAGCGGGATAGGCTGCTGTCTTTCTCCTGACAATTCGCGTCAGGAGTAGGGCGTCCGGTTTGGCGATCGGTGCCGCCGTCCGCCGAGGCTCGTCCGACCTCCGGCGGCTGCCTCGCGAATCCTGATGAAGACAGGGGACAACTCTGCAAAACGAGCTTGAACAAAGCAAGAACATTGTTGATAGTGACGTCTGCGGGCGCTAGGGTCCGGCTCCGGTCGTCGATCGGATTTGCAGATGTGCGCAGGAAATGGAGCCTCTCATGGCTGGTAGCGTCAACAAGGTCATTCTGGTCGGTAATCTCGGGCGCGACCCCGAGGTGCGCCGGCTCGGCAGCGGCGAGCCGGTCGTCAATCTGCGCATCGCCACGTCCGAGACCTGGCGCGACAAGCAGTCCGGTGAGCGCAAGGAAAAGACCGAGTGGCACTCGGTGGTGATCTTCAACGAGAATCTCGCCAAGGTCGCGGAGCAGTATCTGAAGAAGGGCTCGAAGGTTTACATCGAGGGCCAGCTCCAGACGCGCAAGTGGCAGGATCAGTCCGGCGTCGAGAAGTACACGACCGAAATCGTGCTGCAGCGCTTCCGCGGCGAACTCACCATTCTCGACAGCCGCGGGCAGGGCGGATCGGACGAGTATGGCGAGGGCGGCGGTTCGGTCGAGGACCGTTCGGGCGGCGGCGGTTCCTTCGGGCGTTCGAGCCCGATGGGCAGCGGTGGCGGCTCGCGCCAGCCGGCTATGTCCAGCGGCGGCGGCGGGCGTTCGTCGAGCACCCACCTGGACGACGATATCCCGTTCTAGGGCAAGCGAGGGCGAACCGCTTTGCGGATCGCAATCTCCTCAGGATCAGAAGGTCGCTCCCGACCGTTCGGAGCGGCCTTTTTGTTGGTATCCGAAGGACGGGGCGGCTCTCCCTCCATCATTGCCAAGAGCGGCAAGCGGCATTCGATGACTTAGATCGCGAATCTCGGTGCGAGATTGCATTTATTCGCGCTCGAGCAGTCAGACCCGACCGCCGTCCAGGCGCGAAGGACCGTCTATCGGGCACCCGCAATAACGAGTGGGCTGAAGCTGCGCTGTCGCGCAAGCTGAGGAACGGACTTGAGCGCGGAGCTTCCCGACCTTCTAGAACGTCAGGCGCGTCTGACGCGCGCGCCGGGCCTAGCCGTGACTGCGCGCCGCTTAGAACATCGGACCGGATATCATATCCGGTCCGATGTTCTAAGCTTCTGTGTTTGCATCGGCTTTCCCGAAAACCGCAATCTACTTTTCGGGCCGATGCTTTAGCCGTCATAGGCCCTCTGAAGCGCGGCGATGTCGATCTTCTGCATCTGCATCATCGCCTGCATGGCCCGGCCGGCCTTCTCCTGTTCGGGACTGCTCAACAGCTTGGGCAGCACTGACGGGATGACCTGCCAGGAGATGCCGAACCTGTCCTTCAGCCAGCCGCATTGCTGGATCTGTCCACCGTCTCCGAGCCTGTCCCAGTAGTAATCGACCTCGTCCTGGGTTTCGCAGTTCACATAGAGCGAGATCGCTTCCGTGAACTTGAAGCGTGGGCCGCCATTGAGTGCCGTGAATTGCAGGCCTTCGAGCTCGAAGGATGCG
Source organism: Allobosea sp. 05T422_2 (assembly GCF_056396265.1). Taxonomy (NCBI): domain Bacteria; kingdom Pseudomonadati; phylum Pseudomonadota; class Alphaproteobacteria; order Hyphomicrobiales; family Alloboseaceae; genus Allobosea; species Allobosea sp. 05T422_2. Next base: position 9,007 of record NZ_JBFTLD010000180.1, read on the forward strand.
GCCATAGGCGAGACGCCGCCGAGCTTCGAATTCTTGAAGATGGAGGTGTAGAATTTTGCCGCCTCCTCAGCCTGGCCATCGAACCACAGGAACGGGGTGATCTTCTGCATGGTCGTCTCCTCCTCTTGCTTGCTGAGCGCGGGGCGGTCGCCCGAATGCTGCGAGTGCAGGGCTTCCGGAACTGATCGGTGAAACGGCTCAGGTGGAATGGCTCAGGCGGCCTGCCGCCTTTCAGCGAACAGGGTGTCGAGCTTCCCGTAGCTTGCGGCGACGCCTTCCTTCATGCCGCTCCTCAGCGCGCCGTCGCGGGCCTCGCGCGAGGAATAGAGTACGGTCAGCGCGAGTTCGGTCTTGCCCGCCTGCTCCGTCAGAACCAGCGTCGCGATGGCCTCGCCCCCGGTCCAGTCCTGGTCGAACAGTTCGGTTCGGACGATACGCTCAGGGCGCGCGATCTCGCGGTAGATCCCGCCCATTCCCATCACGGTGCCGTCCGGTCCGTGCCAGACGTGGCGGAAGCTGCCGCCGACMCGAAAATCGACCTCGCAATGCTGCAGTGACCAGCCTGGAGGGCCGCTCAACCACCTCTTCAGCAGCTCAGGTCGGTTCATGGCCTCGAAGACCAGCTCGCGCGGTGCGTTGAAGAGGCGGGTCATCAGGACCTCGCGGTCGCTGGGCGTCGAGACGGACAGATCGGCGGTCGTCATCATCGTCACTCTCCTTTGGGTTTCATGCCTTTCTCGGCCTTCATCTCGTCGAGAAGGAGGTCGAGGCGCTGGAAGGTCGTCTCCCAGAACTGGCGATAGCCTTCGAGCCAGCCATTTGCGTCGGCGAGAGCTTGGGGCTCGAGCCGGCAGGGGCGACGTTGTGCGTCCCGTCCGCGCGAAATCAGTCCAGCGCGCTCCAGCATCTTGAGATGCTTGGAGATGGCCGGCTGGCTCATAGCGAAGGGCTGGGCCAGCTCGGTCACCGAAGCCTCGCCAAGGGCGAGGCGTGCCAGGATCGCCCGCCGTGTCGGATCGGCCAGGGCGGCGAAGGTGGTGTCGAGCCGGCTGGATGGCGTCATTTAATTACCAATTGGTTATATAACGTAGTTGTTATTTAACGTGGCGCAGCCGTTGTCAAGGCTGAGGGCGGGCAGCCCGGCCCTTCCGATCGATCTGTCATGCGGGGCAGGCATCTCCGCCCCGGCGTGTGAAATCCTTGTGCGCAATGGGGGAACGGGCGTATGTGCAGCGCTCATGAGCAACACTGATCCCGCCGCCTCAGCCCTGTCCGTCTGGATCGCGCTGGAAAGCCCCACCCATCACGCTCCTGGCGTGAACGGCATGATGGACCTCGTCGCCAAGGAGGTCGAAGGCCTGCCGATCGCGGTCGAGCGCCTGCCGGGGCGCGACGGCCTCGGAGACAGCGTGATCCTGAGGGCCGGGCTCGATAATGGCGAGAAGGCCATTTCGGTCATGTCACATCTCGACACGGTCCACCCGGTCGGGACGAGTGCCAAGGATTTGCCTGTCCGGATCGAGGGCGACAGGCTCTATGGTCCTGGCGTCTATGATATGAAGGGCGGTGCCTGGCTCGCCCTGCAAGCCTTCAAGGATGTGGCCAAGGCGGGCTCGGCCAAGCGGCCGATGATCTTCCTGTTCACGCCCGACGAGGAGATCGGCTCGCCGACCACCCGTTCGGTGATCGAGGATATCGGGCGGCAGTCGGCGGCGGTGCTGGTCACCGAGCCGGCGCGCGAAGGTGGCCGCATCGTCACGGCCCGCAAGGGTGTCGGCCGCTTCGACGTCAGGCTCGAGGGGCGCCCGGCCCATTCAGGCTCACGCCATGCTGACGGACGCAGCGCCATCCGCGAGGCGGCGCATCAGATCCTCGCCATCGAGGGCATGACGGACTATGCGCGCGGCATCACCATGTCGGTCGCCTTGATCGGCGGCGGCACGGCGGCGAACGTGATTCCGCAGCATGCCTGGTTCAGCGTCGATGTGCGCGTCACCACGCTTGCCGACGGTCAGATGATGGAGAACCGCATTCTTGGGCTCACGCCCCGCGATCCCGATGTGAAGATCACGGTGACGGGCGGCATGAATCGGCCGCCCTATGAGAAGTCGAGCACGGTCGCGCAGTTGTTCGAGACAGCGCGTGGCGTTGCAGCGAAGGTCGGCTTCGATCTTCAGGACTGCCCGATGACCGGTGGTGGTTCCGACGGCAATTTCACGGCGGCGCTCGGCGTGCCGACGCTGGATGGTCTCGGCATCGACGGCAATGGCGCCCATACGCTCGAGGAATACGCCCTGATCTCCTCGATCGCACCGCGTCGAGCCCTGATCAAGGGGCTGCTCGAAACGGTCTGAGCGCTCGGCTTCCCGCTTCCGCTTCTGCCCGAAATCCGCTCTGATGCTTCCCAAGGCCGCGTGACGGCTGTCCTTGGGAAGGGAAGCGGCATGAAGAACTGGATCGCAGGCGCCCTTGGCGCTGCTTGCATGGTGGTGGCGGGAATGGCAGCGGCACAGGACCTGATGGTCGAGAAGAAGGTGTTCGAGCTGCCGAGCTTCACGACGCAAGGCGGGCGCACACTCAAGAACGTCAAGGTCGGCTGGGAGAGCTACGGCACGCTCAATGCCGACAAGTCGAATGCGATCCTGATCTGCCATTTCTTCTCGGGCAATTCGCATGCCGCCGGCAAGTACGACGCAAGGGATGCCGCGCCAGGCTACTGGGATGCGATTGTCGGTCCCGGCAAGGCGATCGACACCAATAAGTACTTCGTCCTGTCCTCCGATACGCTGGTGAACCTCAACACCGGCGATCCGAAGACGACGACCACCGGCCCGGCTTCGCTCAATCCCGATACCGGGAAGCCCTACGCGCTCGATTTCCCGATCGTCACGGTCGGCGACTTCGTCAATGTCCAGAAGGCACTGGTCGAGAGCCTGGGTATCAGGAAGCTGGCGCTGGTCGCCGGCCCATCCATGGGCGCGCTCCAGACCTGGGAATGGGCAGCAAGCCATCCGGAGATGGTCGCCAAGGCGATGCCGGTCATCGGCGCGGCCGAAGCCGATGCGCAGCTCATCGCCTGGCTCGATGTCTGGGCGGCGCCGATCCTGGTCGATCCCAACTGGAACAAGGGCGACTATTACGGTGGCACCCCGCCCAATGCCGGCCTCGCCAAGGCGCTGGCAGTGGTGACGCTGCAGGCGAACCACCGTGACTGGACCAATGGCACCTTCGGGCGCAGGCCCGCCAAGGAAGGTGAGGACCCCGCCAAAGCGCTCGGAAACAGGTTCCAGGTCCAGAGCATTCTCGACRATGCCGGTGAGGCGCGCGCCAAGCTGTCAGACGCGAACCATTTCCTCTATCTCGTGAAGGCCAACCAGCTTTTTGCCGMTGGCGGAACCTCGCTCGCCAATGGCGCGTCGAAGATCAAGGCGCCGGTGCTGCTGATCACGCAGCCGAAGGATCTGGTCTTCACTGCGGATACCATCGCCAGCACGGTCGATGGCATGAAGCAGGGCGGCGTCGACATCTCCCACATCACCATCCAGGGCTCGCGTGGGCATCTCGACGGCGTCATCTCGATGAAGCAGGCCGAAGGGGCGATCCGGGCCTTCCTGGAGAAGTGAGGCGCGTCGGCGTCTCATGCTCGGTCCTGCACAGGGCATGGGCCTTTGAACGATGATGAGCGGCACATGCGCCGATGAACGGGCAAGCCTGGCCATGACTGTGATGCCCCTTTCAAGGGGGGCGGCCACGTCCTAGCCGCCTCCGACCACGGCCCGCACGCCATCGATGACGAATTGCACGGCGARCGCGGCAAGGATCACGCCGAGCAGACGGGTCAGAACGACATTGCCGGTGACACCAAGGAGGCGCGCAATCGGCGTCGCCATGAGGAAGGTCACGAGGCATGAGGCGATCACCAGCCCGCAGATGACCGCCAGCGAGCCGAGCATGGCGAGATCGCCATTGGCGCGTCCGGCGAGCAGCATCATTGCGGTCAGCGAGCCGGGGCCTGCCATCAGGGGGATGGCGAGCGGGAAGGCGGCAACGTTGCGGATGTGGTCGAGAGTGATTGCGGTCTCGGCCGTCGCCTGCTTGCGCTCGTTGCGGCGCTCGAACACCATCTCGAACGAGATCCAGAACAGCAGCAGCCCGCCTGCGATGCGGAAGGCCGGCAGCGAGACGCCGAGCGCCTTCAGCACGATATCGCCCGCAAGTCCGAAGAAGGCCATGATGCCGAAGGCGATGATGCAGGCGCGCACCGCGACCTGCCTGCGCTCGTCGGCCGACATGCCGCGCGTCAGGGACAGGAAGATCGGTGCGAGACCCGGCGGATCGAGGGTGACCAGCAGTGTGACGAGGGCGGAGGTGAGATATTCCAGGAACATCGTGGAGCTTAGGCATGCTGCCGAGCCCGCGTCACTAGGCGTAGGAGCGAAATTTGCCGAGCGGTTTTCCGGCTCCGTCACGCGCTCGCGCCGGTCAAACATGGCGGCAATGTGGGAGGGC